>DATJDT010000149.1:0-3989 GCA_035497275.1 Pedobacter sp. | reverse complement strand
TTTTCACAACACCAAGAATCGATAATGGATTTTATATAGGGTAATTGCTTCAATAATTCAGAATCTTGATAAGCTGATACCCCATAATTAGCATAGATGTCGGTTTCTAAACCACTAGCAGACCTCAGTGCAATGCTTTGCCAAGCTCCATTATAGTCCTTCTTATTAAAATGATCAATCCATTGCCGATCCATACACGCCGAGAGCTCTCTTTCCAATTTGGCAATATTATATTTTTGAGCAAAAACAATGTATTTAAGCATTGGATTTAAAATTTATCTGGTTATGCCAATATAGCAATAATGTTAGTTGCTTTTTATTAAATTAGCAGCCAATGTTTAAAAGCCTGCTGTTTTTTGTCCGATTTTTTGCCTTCTGGCTGCTATTTTTCTTAATAGAACGCCTAGCCTTTTTATGCATATTTCATCAAAAACTTAGCGATATACCTTTCAACGAAAGGGTATTAACGTTTTATCACGGGTTAAGATTGGATGTATCCATGACTGCTTATCTGTGTATTATTCCTTTGCTGGTTTTTATCTTTTGGTTTTTAAGTGATAAGACTACTCTAAATTTTGGATGGGTTAACATATACAATAAGGTATTTATTGTCATCTTCAGTTTTTTAGCCGTTATTAATTTTAACATTTACAGAGAATGGGGAAGTAAAGTAAATGAGCGTGCTTTCGGTTTTTTAATAGACACACCGAATGAAGCATTAGCTTCAAGCGCCTCTTCGCCCCTATTGCTCAGTAGCCTAACATTGCTGGTGCTTTTAGCTATTTCCTTCTATTTAAATTCGAAAATCACAAAAACTGAATATCGGTTAAAAAAAGAAGCTATTTGGTTAAAAACGGTCATTGCATTGCTATTAATTGGTTTTAATTTTATTTGTATTAGAGGTGGCATTGGTGTAGCCCCTAATAACCAAAGTATGGCCTATTTTAGCGAACATCAAATCTTAAATCATGCGGCAGTTAATACAGAATGGAATCTCCTATCGAGCATATTAGCTTCTAAAAAGACCAACAAAAATCCATACCGTTATTTTAGCGAATCCGAAGCCGTTAAAACTGTAGCAAACTTATATCATACAGAAAAAGATACAACGGTTAACATATTGCATACATCAACCCCTAATGTTGTTATTTTTATTTTAGAGAGCTTTACCGCAAACCTCACTAAAACATTGGGTAACGAGGACGGAATAACCCCTCATTTTGATAGTTTGATCAATAAAGGTTTCTTATTTAACAAAATATATGCAGCGGGCAACAGAACTGACAAGGGGTTAATTGGCAGTTTAACTGGCTTTCCGACTTTGGGAACTGGAAGCATTGTAAAATGGCCTGAGAAAATGCAAAAAATACCTGCTATTAGTCAATCATTAGCAAAAAACAATTACCATACATCTTTCTTTTATGGTGGCGAATCGGAGTTTGACAACTATAAAGCATTTATCTTAAGTCACGATTATCGTGTTTTAACTGATAAAAATAGCTTCGATAAAAAAGATATGAACTCCAAATGGGGAGCTTATGACGACCTTGTTTTTGATAAGCAATTACAATTCGTTAATAAAACAAAGCAACCATTTTTTTCGACTATTTTATCGTTAACAAATCACGAACCCTTTGAATTGCCTACCGCTTATAAGTTTGGCAAAGCTAATCCTGTGCAAAGATTTAAAAGCACCGCCTATTATACCGATTCATGCATTAACGCTTACTTAACAAAGGCAAAAAAGCAAGATTGGTATAAAAATACCTTGTTTATATTCATCGCCGATCATGGCCATATTTATCCTAAAAACAAATACGAGATTTTTATGCCCGAGCGTTATCATATTCCGCTTCTATTTTTCGGCGAGGTAATAAAAAAGGAATACAGGGGCAAAAGTTCCGAGATAATTGGAAGTCAGCAAGACCTAGCCTCTACGCTGCTAGCTCAACTCCATATTTCTTCAAAGGAATTTACCTGGAGTAAAAATTTATTAAACCCATATACTAAAGGCTTTGCTTTTTTTAGTTGGGATAATGGATTAGGCTTTATCAACCAACAACAATGCGTTACATTTGATAATGTAGGAAAAACAATTCTCTACCAAACAAAACCTCATAACGCAACAGCTACTAAAGCTAATCTAAATTTTGGAAAGGCTTACTTACAAACTGCTTATCAACAATTTATAAAACTATAAAACCAATGAAATTAACTAAATTTTTAATCGCTATTGCACTTTTTATCGGGAGTTATACCCATACTAATGCACAAAGAGGAGGCGTAAACTGGACCAAAGAAGGAAATGCCTACTACCAAAACTCTGGTGGAGAAATTATCACGGTAACACTCCCTAAGAACGAACGAAAAGTTATCATTAGCAGGGCCTTGCTTACACCAGCAAACGCCTCATCCCCGCTTTCGGTACGAAGTTTCCAATTAACGGATGATGGCACAAAGGCTTTGATTTATACAAATACTAAACGAGTGTGGCGTCAAGATAGTCGTGGCGATTATTGGGTAGCTGATATAAGCAATAACACACTTACCCAAATTGGTAAAGATAAACCCGCATCGTCTTTAATGTTTGCAAAATTTTCTCCTGATGGCAGTAAGGTTGCTTATGTAAGCGGCCACAATATTTACGTAGAAGATTTAACTAGCCATAGCTCAAAAGCGCTTACCACTGATGGCACGAGTAGAATGATCAATGGTACATTTGACTGGGTGTACGAAGAAGAATTTAATTGTTTAGATGGTTTTAAATGGAGCCCTGATGGAAAATCTATTGCTTACTGGCAAATAGATGCAACCAAAATCAAGAACTTTTTAATGATGAACAACACTGATTCCATTTATTCTTTTAACGTTCCGGTTGAATATCCTAAAGTGGGGCAAAATCCTTCATCATGTAAAATAGGTATTGTAGATCTGCAAACTGCAAAAACAAACTGGCTTGCTGTTCCTGGCGATAACGTACAACATTACATTCCTCGAATGGAATGGATCCCAAATACGAATGAGGTAATTCTGCAACAATTAAACCGTGAACAAAATGAAAGCAAGGTATATGTTGCCAATGTAACTTCTGGAAGCATAACAGAGATTTTAAAAGAAAATGATAAGGCTTGGATCGATCCGAACGATGGGTGGATTTGGCTAAATGGCAATAAGGAATTTGTTTGGGAGAGCGAAAAAGATGGCTGGAGACATTTATATCGTATCAGCAGGGACGGCAAAAAACAAACACTCATTAATAATGGCCAATATGATATCATTAGCGTTAATTTAATTGATGAGAAGAATAACTTGGTTTACTTTACTGCATCGCCAAACAATGCCACTCAAAAATATCTTTATAAAACCAAATTAGATGGCAAAGGCAAATTAGAAATGGTAACACCTTCGGTTTTGCCAGGTACTCATACCTACGCAATCTCTCCAAATGGGTTGTTCGCCAGACATAGCTATAATAGTTCTGTTGTTAGTCCGGTTACCGAGTGGATGAATTTTACAACAAACAATCCCTTAACAATGGAGGGCAGCATTACTAGTCAGCTCGCCAAGCAACAGCCACCAAAAAACAAAGTTGAGTTTTTTAAGGTAAAAACCGAAGATGGGGTTGAGATGGATGGCTGGATGAAAAAGCCTGATAACTTCGACATTACTAAAAAATATCCTGTTGTATTTTTTGTATATGGCGAACCGGCTTCACAAACTGCAGCTGATGTATTTGGTGCTGGCAGAAATGGTTTATATAATGGAGATATGGCAGCCGATGGTTATATCTATATATCCATGGATAATAGAGGTGCTCCAGTTCCAAAAGGAGCTGCATGGCGTAAGAGTATTTATAAAAATATTGGCGTAATTAATATCAGGGACCAGGCAATGGCGACTAAAAAGCTATTGGAAACTTATTCTTTTATGGATAAGGATCGGGTAGCTGTGCATGGATGGAGCGGCGGTGGTTCATCAACGCTTAATTT
>DATJDT010000148.1:0-1621 GCA_035497275.1 Pedobacter sp. | reverse complement strand
TAAATAAGGCAGGGAGCAATATTGTTGAACTGATCACAGTAAATGGCAATAAAGATCTTTCCGGTAGTGCTACAGATGTTCCGTTAAAACCATTCGATATCATCACTGTAAAAGAAGATCCTTACTACAAAAAACAGATCAGTGTTAAAGTAGCCGGTGAAGTGTTGATGCCTGCGGTGTATACTCTGCAAAGCAGGGAAGAAAGATTAAGTTCTTTAATTCAAAGAGCAGGAGGCTTATTATACACAGCTAATATTAACGGCGCCAAACTGATTCGTCAGAAAAAAGCGATTGTAGATACCTTAGAAGTAAAACGTCTTTTAAAATCAGCAGCAAAGGATTCAACCGGCAATGTTGCCGAATCGGTAGCTAAGACTACAACCGATGTTGCTATCAACCTAAGCTACATTTTAAGTCATCCTGGCAGTGCTGATGATATTACATTGGAAGAAGGAGATGAGTTGATTATTCCCAGGATAAATAATACAGTAACAATTAATGGAGAAGTTTTCAAGCCCGTTGAAGTAATGTATGAAAAGCGGAAGGGCATAAATGATTATTTATCTGATGCGGGTGGAGTTACACAATCAGGAAAAAAAGGGAGAGCTTTTGTGATCTATCCGAATGGAAGTTCGGCACAGATTAAAAAGCCATTAGGCATTTTTAGAATTTATCCAAAGATAGAACCAGGGACAAGCATTTTTGTTCCGGAGAAGCCGAAGAAGGAAGGAATGGATGCAGCGAAGGCAGGTGTAATTATTTCGGCGATTACAGGGTTGTTAACTGCGGCAGCGTTAATTTTTAGATGATACTTAGCTGCTTTATATAAAGCAAACAAGCCCTTTTAGATATAAACTTTGATAAGGGAACTTGTTTCGGATATCGAGAGTCAGGTATGTAAATTAAAGTTTGTAGGGTAAATTTTTTGTCAGCCATTAGAATGATGTGACTGAGGTGGCGAAGCTGTGGAAGAGCAAGGGAAAATTAGCAATTTTATCAAAAGGAAGCCGACTAACAAAATACCATTTTAATAAGAACCTTACTAAATTCTAGGCATAATGAATGACAAAACAGAAGATTCTATTCGTTTATCTGATTTGTTTGGCCATATTAAACCATTGATTATTTACACACTAAAAAGATGGTATTGGTTTTTGACGTCACTTGTGTTTGGAAGTGTTCTTGGTATTATTTATTACAATGTCCAAAAACCCAACTATAAAGCTGTTTGCACATTTGTTTTGGAAGAAAAGCAGGCAGGCCTTGGCGGTTTAGGTGGCTTAGCCAGTCAATTTGGATTTGATATCGGGGCACTTAGTAGTAGCGGTAGTCTATATGCGGGGGACAATATCTTTGAAATTCTAAAATCAAAAAAGATTGTTCAGAAAGTGCTTTTGTCAAAATTAGACAGCAATTCTTCAAAGACACTTGCCGATTTCTATATTGACTTCAAAAAATTAAGAACAAAGTGGAAGAAAAATTCTTCTTTAAAGACTGTCAGTTTTGAAAATGCCACTTCCAGTCTGTCGTTGGGGCAGGACACTGCACTAAATATTATTTATGATAAACTGATAGATAAGAATATTCTGGTAGATAGGGCGGGCAAGAAAGGAAACTTAAT
>DATJDT010000147.1:0-4293 GCA_035497275.1 Pedobacter sp. | reverse complement strand
CGGTATTAGGGCGATTCCACAAAATTATTTGATTGATCCTGATGGTAAAATCATTGCCAGTAATTTACGTGGCGAGGATCTAAATAAAAAACTTCAAGAGGTACTGAAATAAGAAATTTAAATCATAAATAAAGTACTAGTATAGCGCAGACTTAATTACCTGCGCTATATTAGTTTATAGAAGAAATAAAGCATGAAATTAAGTCTATTTAATTTGATAGTGATTTTAGCTTTTAGCTTTCGGCAGGGTACGGCCCAGACTGTGTCCGATATCCAGAAAATCGAAAAGCTTATATCGGCAGGAATTCGTGTGGCATATAAATCTTCTGTTAAGGTGTCCGTTTATGACACTTTACGGAAAAAGACATCAAGTGTTTTTAGTGGGGTAGTCGTAAGTGCAGATGGGCGAGTCCTTACTGCCGCACACGCTTCAAAACCTAACGAAATCTATTTGATACAGTTTAATGACGGTAAAAGTGCTCTAGGTAAGGGTTTAGGAAGAATAGCCATTAAAGAAAAAGAACGTAATCTTGATCTGGCAATGATTCAAATTCAAGATAAAGGTGAATGGCCATTTGCAGAAATGGGGTCTACTTCAACGTTAAAATTAAATCAACCAACCATTAGTATATCCTATCCCGGATCTACAGTTGGCCAATTGCCAAATATCCGTTTCGGTGTAGTATCAGGAACTGACGTAAATAGTGGATACTTCGAATCAACCTGTAAAATGGAACCAGGTGATTCGGGCGGCCCCATTTATGATATAGAGGGTAAACTGCTTGGGATTCATAGTTGGATTAAAATTAGCGAAGATGATAATTATGAAGTACCCATTAACCTTTACCGAAAATATTGGACAGCATTGTCTATGCCAGTAGATTATAAAACCTATCCAGATACAACCATATGGCAAAATAATAAGACAACTGCGATCGAAATTGCCCCAATTCAATCGCTTAAAAAAATGCCTAAAAGATTAACAGGCAGTACAGTAGTTCTTAATAGCAAAATTAAAGGGGTAGATTGTACTACTTTAGGAACCCTCATAAAGTTCACAGAAGCAGGCAGGGTATTAAACTATATCATTTCCAAAAGTTCCCAAACAGGGATAGGTGTTTTATTAACTCATAAGGGTAGTGAAATACCGGTGAAAGTGCTAGCAAGAGACAAAGTAAATGATCTGGTGATGTTAGAAGCGCCCAAATCACTTAACGTAAAAGCTGTTAAGCTAGAAATCAAAGACACCGTGAATGTTACATTTGATAAGCTCGGTAAATTCTTGTTTTCGCCATTTAGTAATGATCAACACTATACCAGTGTGCTTAGCTCACAATTTACCCAGATGCCGAGAAGATTCAGTGTTGGTTACTTTGGAGCAAATGCTCGATTTATTGATCAAAAGATAACCATAACGGATATCGCAAAGGGAAGTCCGGCAGCAAATCTATTGAAACTGAGAGATCAAATCACAGGTATTAATGGTAAAGCGATTAGCAGACCACCAGAATACGGATCAGAGCTATCGAAGTATCTTGTTGGCGATTCTATTACTGTAGAAGCAATGAGGGATGGAAAGGAAATTCAATTGAAAATTGGCCTTACTCAATATAATGGACGTAATCATATAGCCGATAAATTTATGGGTGGACGAAGCGATGTATCAGATGGTTTCTCTAAAGTCTTATTTCACGATGGTACCATTCCAGCAGCTAAGTGTGGTGGGCCTGTGTTTGATATGGAAGGAAATTTTTATGGAATTAATATCGCTAGGTACAGTCGAACAATAACCGTTATTATGCCTGCGACAGTAATTATTGATTTTATCAAAAAGAATGGCTAATATCTCTAGGTATTTGTAATTTTACCTTTTTAAAATCCAATAATGAGATCAGAATTAGCTGCTTTACTTGCCGACTTAAAAATAAATTCTATATCCTTTACTCAAGTTATATCTTTTATAGAAAATTATTACCAGCATCAACCAACTGCATTTAAGAATGGAGATACCTATAATGAAGCTACTCAAAATCAAGGTAGCGCAAAGGTTTTTGCTTTTGCACTGCTTAATGAATTAAGTGAGAGCGATACTCTTCACTTATTCGCAGAACATTATCAAGCGGTACTGGGAAATCCAAAAGCAAGCGACCACCAAAATATTAGACAGTTCATGGCATATGGTTGGCAAGGAATCGTTTTTGAAGGATTAGCTTTAGTGCGGAAATGACAAAGAGTTAAGTTATAGAAGATAAGCTAGAGCAATTAAACTAAAATTAGTTTAATTGCTCTAGCTTTGATCGCCTTAGCAGTTTCGTCGGCAACTTTACTGTCGGTAATAATATAGTGAACCTGTTCTAAACCACATATCCTGCCTAATCCTCTTCGGTCAAATTTAGTGCTATCGGCCAATAATACTACTGTTTGAGCGGTTTCAATCATTTTTTGATTAAGCGATGCTTCGGCTAGGTTAGAAATAGACACACCAAAATCTAAGTCAATACCATCAACACCTAAGAACAAAATATCACAAGAAATTTCTTCCAGAATACGTATCGCATATGAGCCCGCTACCGATGAAGAGTTTTTTCTAATCATACCACCAAGTAATAGGACATCCATATTTGGACGGCTACTTAATTCTAAGCCAACTTTTACCGCAGGAGTAATAACAGTTAAATTTTTGTTGCTATGTAAAGCTTTAGCGAACTCATAAGCGGTTGTGCCTGAGCCGATCATAATTGCATCTGTATTGCCAACCAGTTCTAAGGCAACTTTGGCAATTCTCATTTTTTCGTCCAAATTTATGAATGCTTTTTCATTAATTGGTCGATCTATAGCATATGGGTTATTGATAGAACCCCCACCTCTAGTACGAAAAAGTAGATTTTTGCTTTCTAGAATTTTTAAGTCTTTTCTTATTGTCACGCCAGACACTTGCATTTCTTCAATAAGTTCTAAGATGTTAACCTTGCCTTCTTGCTTCAGTTTTTTTAAGATAAACTGATGTCTGTCTGTAATATTCTTCATAGTCGTATTTACGCTAATATACTAATAATTTAAAATAATTATTAGTCTAATTTATAGGGTATTTGCTAACCTAAGACTAGAATCTTTGGTGTTTCATAAAGCTTATTACATTTCTGAAAAGAGACGGTTAAAATGATTTTCAAGATGATTTCTCATCGCATTTCTAAAGAGTTCGGGGGAGCCGTTTTCTAATATATCCACTAATCCTTTATGTGATACGTATCGATCAAACTGCACTTGTTTTTTTAGCAAACCACTGTTATGTACATAATCAAAAATCGGCAATAACATACTTTGGAATTTCTTGAGTGTAGCGTTGCCAGTAATATCATACAACTTTCCGTGGAAGGCAATTTCATGATCTATATTAAATAGATGGTTTTGTGAAGCGTCAGGCTCATTACCTACGATTGCCTTTAGCTCGTCTATATCTTCTTTAGTAATATGCAGAAAGATGAAATCAGCCATTCCAATTTCTAATACTAATCTTATTTCAAATATATCTTTAAGTGTACCTTGGTCTAAAATATGGGGATTCATACTTTTACTCAGTACGCCAAATATATCAGGTGAAGTGATTACAGAACCTTTTTTCTTTTTCGATTCTATTAATCCCATCATTCTTAATCTCAGCAACGCCTCTCTTACCACAGTTCTACTTACACCTAAACTGCTGCAAAGTTCTAGTTCTGTGGGGATGCTATCTCCAACTTTAAGTTTTTTTTCTTGTAACAATTGCACAATGTTGTCTTCAACCCGATCCACCAAGGAACTGGTATCCACTTGCTTAAAATTGGTCAAAAGATCCATTATTATGTATTATTTATTAATAGCGGAAATATATTTTTCCTTCATGAGAGGCAAATATATAACATTGATTAGAAAAAATCTTCAATAAAAATCAACAAAATATTTGGAAGCAATCAAAATAATCCCGTACTTCGAAGTATTATGTATAACATAATAATCAAATAAAACCATGATGTATGAGAAAAAATTACCAAAGAAACGTTAGTAAATTTATGCTAACAATGGTGTTAAGCTTGATGATGCTTATCACTTATGCCCAAAATAGAAATATTACTGGGCGTGTAACCGACTCTTCAGGAGGAGGGATTCCAAGCGCTGGCATACTTATAAAAGGCACCAAGACTTCTACCATAACAGATGGCGTAGGACACTTTAGCATTCCAGCAAAAAAGGGAGACATATTAGTTTTCTCCTTTATTGGTCTTGTTACTAAAGAGGTTGCTGTTGGCGATCAAT
>DATJDT010000146.1:0-8803 GCA_035497275.1 Pedobacter sp. | reverse complement strand
AGCGGCTCCAAAAGCAGAACCCGGGTCGCCTTTTTCAATATAGATACCGATCAGATACTTTCCCAAACTAAACAATAATGCCGTAAACAAAGCGCCCATTAAGGCAGGCTTCCACTTTAAATTAACATCAGGTAACACCTTGAAAATAATGGCAAAGATGGTTGTTACTACGGCTAAGGTTAACACATTGGTTATGATCAGCATTAAAAGTCCCGAAACTTGTTCTATTCCAATTTTTGCGGCATAAATTTCTAATTTACCACCAATTCCAACTACTATGCTATTGATAACGAGTGAGACTAAAAGCAAAAAGCCCAATGAGGCAATTAACGAAAAAGACAATAACCTGTTCGTGATTAGTTTTTTCCATCCTTTTTTTGGCACCGCTTTTACTTTCCAGATCAAGTTAATGCTATCTTGTATTTCTATAAAAATGGCAGTCGAACCAATAATTAAGGTGCCAATACCAATGATTAGTCCGAAGGAACTTTTGCCCGAAAGATTGGCATTGTTTACAAATCCCCTAAGCTGGTTGGCTGCATCAACCCCGATCATTTTGCTTATTTCACCAAACAATTTAGTATTAGGATCCATGTTATCACCTAAAAATAAACTGGCAGCAGAAATGACAATGATAATTAATGGCGTGAGCGAAAATATCGTGTAATATGCCAATGAAGCACTTAATTTCATTACCCGATCTTCCATAAAACCTTTCCCTGCTGCGAGAAATAAATGATATACGTGCACAGCAAAAATCTTAATTTCCTTAATTACGTTTATCATATATTAAAATGGATATCCTATGCCTATGTTTAAAACAAAATTTTCCTTTCGCCAGGTCTTACTCCCAAAGTCAACTTGGTTGATCACCCATCGTTGTCCATTTGGAAGGTAAGGTTTTCTAATTGGAAAAGCGCCATCTAAACGGATTACAAAAATAGTAGCATCAATTCTTAGCCCGGCCCCTGTGCCAATCGCAAGTTCATTAAAGGCATTTTTCAATTTGAAAGCTGAACCAGGTCTTTCAGTATCTTCTTTTCTTAACCATATATTACCAGCATCTGCAAATACAGCGCCATGTAAAATGCCGGTAATCTTAAAGCGTAGTTCGCTATTTAAAAGTGCTTTTATATCGCCTGCTTGGTCTGCGAAAGGTTGATCCGCATCCACTTTATAACTGCCAGGACCCAATGAACGTGCTCTAAAAGCACGTACATCATTGCTTCCTCCAGCAAAAAACTGACGAACGAAGGGCAAAGAAGTACTATTGCCATAGGCATAACCGTAGCCAAGGTTTAAGCGATTGGCCCAAATTAGATTTCTGTTGATTTTATGGTAATTACGTAAATCGGTTTCGAGCCTAATGAATTGAGTTAATGGAATGTTAAATATACCACGCTTACCGTTGGCATCTTTCGACGTAAATAGTCCCCATACATTACCGCCTGTTTCTAAGCTTCCATAAAAATAAGTGTTGTTTTTACGAGAGTCTTCCATTTGGTTTGTAAAGGTGAAGTTATAATTACTCCCGATAATGAATTGCTCTTGCAGCGTGTTTTTTAGGCCTGGGATTGTGCGGTAAAGCGTATCGAGCTCAAGCAAGTCTCGCTTTGTTGGTCTTACGAGGTTTATAGAAATGGGATTTAGGTTATGCTCTTTGTATAAATTTTCTTTCCAATTATAACCATACTCTGCTTTAAATGAATTTAGTTTATACACATTACCTCTACTTAATAATTGATAAGATAATGATGCAACTGTTTTGGGTATAAATGCAGTTGTACTTTTTGGTTTATAAAATGGAACAATAAATTGGGGGAAGGTAAGTTTTCCCTCAGCAGTGAATGAGTAGGAGTTTAAACCTTTCGATTGCCCACTGTACTGAGTTTCGAAACCACCACTTGCACTTAAGTCCAAAATCTCAGCACCCCTAAATAAGTTTCTGGTAGTTTGAGTGATTTTTATTTCAGAGCCCACGAAATTACTCGACTTATTGGTTCCTGTTACAGAAAAGGATAGGGAGTTTTTCTTTAAAGGAGTTAAGTATATATTTAGGTCAAGCTCGTTATTCCTAAAACTATCTAAAGGTAAAAATTCTGCCCTTACGTCTTGAAAAGCGCCAATATTTACCATTCTGTTTAAAGATTGATTGTGGTCTTTTCTATTATAATTTTCTCCTTTCTTAAAAAATACTAATCGTTCGAAAACTTTAGGTTTAAAAGTATTACGATTGTCGTAGATGTTAAAATCTTTATATTGTAAAGGCTTTAAATTCCGCAATATACTGTCTCTACGTAGGTTGTAGCTGGGGTATATATTAATGTTTTTAATGGTGTAAGGTTTTAAAGCAGCATCAGGGGTAATATCTTTAACTTTAATCCAAGCATCGACTAAGTTTTTTCCAATGGTGCTATCAATTTGAACGAGCAAATAATCTGGGCTGAAATAGAAATATCCACTTTCCTTAAGGTCGTTATCAATTCTAATCCGTTCGTTCTTATACGTCTCTAAATCGTAAAACTCACCCACTTTTATCAATGTTTTATCTTTATTCGCATTGATGTTTTTGGTAAGGGTTCCAGTATCTTTCGGAAAAGTAACGCTGTTATGTTTGTACCTTAATCCGGTATAGGCACTATAAATCGCTTTTCCTTTTTTGTTTTTTACCACCGTATCGCCAGTAACTTCTGCTTGCAAATAACCCTGACTAATTAAATAGCTTTTTAATACGTTATTATTGTACTTGAGTTTAAGTTCACTTAATAAGACTGGGGGTTCACCAACCTTGTTTTTTAGCCAATTGCCCAAACCTCTTGGCTTTACTGTATCTGGAGCTAAATTATAAAGCTGTAATTTCCATTTTATGCCTAAAAGCGATTTGTTTGGACGAGGCCTGGTTTTAGTTTCAAGCGTCTTTTTAATGTCTTTCTCGTTGTCGATTCTACCAGATGAGTCGGGATTAATTTTTACTTCCGCGCCGATATATAAAACCTGACCGGGCTTTAGTTTCCTGGTGGTGCTACAGCTTGCCAAAACTAAACAAGCAAATAAAAGGGTATAAATTTTAATTCGCTGCATTGGTCTTTTCTTGATTTTCTCTTCTTTTTCTTCTTTCCTCGCGGATGGCTTCTCTATCTCTTTTCTTCTGGAATATTTCTCTGAATTTATTATAGTCGACAACTAAAGTAAAACCTAGTCCTGTTTCGATAATTTGTCCCTCAATTACGCCTTCGTTCTGGTTTCGCCTGTAAGCTCTTAAGCGGTATCTTCCATCAGCAGAAAGTGCATACTCTACATTCACGTTGCCAGCTATATTGGTCGAATTTTGTCCTGGTGTTTTTGGGCCTTCTAAACCGAATGAACTACCTACCGTAACAATCAGTCTATCATTTAGCAATTTTTTAGATAGGCCCACTTCAAGATCTGTTTTTTGTGCTAAGGCTCCGGATGAATAATCTTCTGATGAATTTACATCAAAATTTAGGTCGACGCCTTGAATTAGATCTGACGCTAAATTATTTAACTGCTCAGTTAATAATTTGCTTACACTTGATCTGGCTAAGGTAGAAACACCTCCGCCACCTCCAACCAAGCTTTGAAATGGATTATTTGCAATAAATCTGTTTAGCGCGAGTAAAGCAAAAACCTGCTTATTCAATTCACTTTCGTCTCGATTTACCTTTTGTAATTGGGTGTATACAGTGCCATCTAGGGCACCACGTTCATTTTCTGGTAAATCTAGTTTAAAAGAGATAGTGGGTTTTAACAATTCATCTTTCATGTATAAATATACTTGGAAAGGTAATTTCGTTTTTGCATATACATTTCCTGGTTCATTGATCAAATCGATCGGAGCGGCATTAACTTCGTATAAAGCGGTTAGATTTACCTTTGCAGCGGTTGGTTCACCAGTCCAAATAATGGTACTACCTTTTACCAATCTAAAATCTTTTTTACCCAATGGGCCGACAGATAAATTATAAGAGCCGTCTACTACTTCATAGCGACCTGTTAAACTAATTTTCCCGCTTGGATCAATGGTAGCGTTTAAATTTGCATCTCCTTTAACCCTTAAGGCATCTCCATTGGCCGGATCAACTACTACATTTAACTCTGCCTCGGGGTCAATGGTAATGTCGGCAACTAAATTTAATCCTTTTAAAGGCGCTTTACTTAAGCTGTCGGCATGTAAGGCCTTCTGACCGTTAAATGGGGGGGCATCAGCATCTATAAATTGAACAATACCCTCTTGGTCTATCACTGATGGATCATTGATAGGTAAAGAGTAAAAGAACTTGGTTCCTTTATTTACTTTTACATTCATGTTTACATCCGGTTGATTTAAATCGCCCCGAACTTTAATTGTACTTGTTAAATAAACAGTACCATAAATCATATCATTATCAGCTGCGGTTGAATTGATCGCCCTGAAATTATTTGTTCTTATATCTAAGCCGAATTTTACAGATTTAAAGTTGGTCGTATAAATCATGCCATCGATAATCGCTTTTTTACCTAGCGAATCGACTAAAGTAAAATCGTCAAACCGGATGCCTTCATTAGTGAAATTAATTTCTTGGGTAGGCATTGTAAAATAAGAGTTAATATAGGCCACATTAAATGCCGCGTCATTAAACTTTAAAGCGCCTAAAATTTGAGGTGCAGTTAATTCCCCTTTCACAGAAAGCTCACCGCTTAAGGTTCCTTTCCCTTGCCTAATTTGCCCTAAACTTACGCTCTCGATTTCCTTTAAATCTATCTTGTCGATATTTACCACTAAATTTAAGGCACTTTGAGGGGCTGTATAATAATAGCCACTTGCCCTCAATTCGTGTACCCCTTTTAGTTGCGCATTAACCTCAAAAGCATTTTCAGTATTGTTGTTCACTTTTAAGCTTAGATCACCAAACTCATCTTTTTGGTAACGAAGCTTGCTAATATTTAAGTTGGCTTCAAATTTCGGGGTAGCCATTAAATCCTTAACATCAACCATTCCGTTGATCGTTCCTCCAACTAATGTAGTATCTGTTTCTGCAAATTTGGTTAGGGTTTCTATCTCGAAGTTTTTGAATTCAACTCGTAAAGGGGAGTTTGGCGTGCTGGTAATGCTATTGATGCTTAATAATTGTCCGCCATTACTTAAATTAAATTGGTTGGCCAAGATTCCTGATTTTCCAAATTGAATTGAATTCTGAGGTGAAACAGCCCATTTCTCATAATCCAATAATAATTTATTCGGATCGATACTAAAGCTGAAATCTTGACCTAGGGATTTGAAAATTCCTCCGATTACATATTTGTCTTTCCGTTGGCGGTCGCGCAAAAATATATTTACATCTAGTTGGTTATTTGCAGCTGCACCATTAATTTGCGAGTTGAATAAAGCTATTGATGGACTTTGAATTCCCTTTACAAAGAGATTATAATTTAATTTCTGACCAGCCTTATTTATCGCTAACCGAGTGCTATCAATTTTAAAATCTCCATAAACAACTTTGGGAAAGTTGCCATTTACAATTAGGCTATCCTTTTTAGTGTCTAATAAGCCATTGATGGTTGATGGCGTAAAGGTAGTCAATTCAGGGATGAGGTCTTTCAAGAATTTTGGATTATAGAGGTTGATGGTAAACTTAATCCTTTGATCGTTGATGGGTACAACTTCGCCAAATCGATAATATTTGTTAATTTGATTAATAACCGCATTACCAATTTTACTCAACTGATATTTGCCCTCAAGTTTAATGTTCAGTAATTCAGATTTAAGGTTTAAACTGTTTGCAGTTGCGGTTGAAGTAGCATTAATTTGAACCGTATCAACATTAAATCTTTTCCCTTCCTTCACTACTTGTAATCCTGTTGCGAATATGTTGCCATTCAAATAATCAACGTCGGCAGTACTCATGTTAGCTTTAATATTTCCAGCAATAACGAAAGGAGTTTGACTAAAATTAAGTTTTTGGAGATCAACTCGTTTAAGCATTATATCTCCTTTAACTGATGGATATTTTCCTGCCAAATTTATTTGGGCATTTAAATTAAAGTTGGCATTGCTATCTGGCATATTGCTTTTTACGGTAATTGTTTGATTGACGTAATTTCCAGATAGACTAAGATTTCTGTAGTTGTATTTATTATAAGTTGCACTTAATATTTTTGCGTTGAACTTAGCGGAAATGGTTTTTGGGTCTAACCCAGTGCCTACCACATTTGCTTTTGCAGAAATTCTGCCTAGTGTTGCTTGTTGTTTCAAGAGCTTGCCTACATTGAAATTAACTAAATTGATATTTGCAGTATAGCTTTCTTTCCCTTTAGGCCCTTTCATGTTGGCAACGATTGTAGCAGCACCCATATCTGTTTGGATGGCTAAATTTGTTCCGAAGTTACTCATGGAGCCCTTGAACTTCCCTTTCGCATTGATTACATTAGGTAGTTCGATACTTGGGGGCAGCGATTTTTTTGGAACTACCAATAACACATCCTGTTTAGTGAGGTATAATTTTTTAATGCTTAAATCTAAATAGGCCTTATTCATATCTGGCAATCCTTTCGCTTTTCCAGTGATGTTAATTTGCGTATTCTTTAAGCCCGAAATTTGTAATTGAGCAATATTTAAATTGTTTAAATAGCCATTTACATTCGCCTGGATTTTGACTTTTTCATTTCTATAGTTTGATGGAATTGCATCGCTAAAGAAAGCAGCGTCTCTTAAGCCAATCGTTGAGTTTTTGAAATTGATATTCATCCGAACTCTTTCAGGATGTTTCGTTAAATCATCTAATGAGCTAAAGTTCAACTCGGTCGAGTTGTTAATCGTAGTGCTTGGTGTTCTTAAAATTAAGTTCGCCAACTTAATTTGTTTATCGCTATAAGTTGCAGCTCCTTTTAATTCATTTAAAACGAATCCACTTTTGTCTTTTAAGGATGCATTATTTACATTAACAGCAATTGCTCCATTGTTCAAGCTAAACTCTTTAGCTCCTAAATTTAAATTCGTAATATCGAGATGATTAAAATCTAAACCTTTTGCTGGTTTAACTGCTAAATTATCGAAACGGAAGTTGTTATCCTTAAAGACCACAGTTTTTAATAATAATCCAAAACTTGGCTCTTCTGCTAAAACAGTATCTTTTACCTTGCTTAAATTATTACTTGGCACAGGCATAAATGCGAACATTATTTTCGATTTATTGAGCCTTGCTTCGTCGGCCATATATTTACCCTTGGTTAAATCAACTTTTAAATTAACTAAACCTAAGTCATTAAGGTTTGCAACAGCTTTTGTGGTCGACAGCCTGTCATCATAATTAAAATTGACATTGTTAAAAGACAAATCTTGAATTTCAATAGTAGGTAATTTGCCGATTGATTTTTGTGTGCTATCAATACTATTGGTTAAATGCTGTACTAATTGAGTTAAAGGTTTTTGCTGCAAATAATTTAACGAAGTGTTTTTTAAACTAAGTGCTTTGATTACATAATGCTGCTTGGCAAGCTCAAAATCTTTAATTTTTGTTTTTAACTCTCCAAGATAGAGGTGCATATCATTTCCGGCAACATCATCGTGATAAGTGAGACCAATATCGGTAAATAGTACTTTGTCAATCCTAAATTTAAGAGGAGCAGTGGTGCTAGCTTTTGGGTCCTTTTTCTCCTCCGTCATAAATGCGTCTACTAGGAAAGAAAAATTAAAAGAAGTATCCGGATTAATTCGTTTTACATTTGCACGTATGTTTTTTAGTTCAATATTATTTATTTCAACGGTATTTTTTAAAAGTTTAAACAAACTAATATCAACTTTAAGTTTTTCTGCGTATAAAAGTGTATCGTGCTTTAAGTCTTCAATATAGAACTTATTGAGTACAACGTCTTTTGGTAATGCGATATTGATACTTTCTAAGCGAACTTCAGTTTTAGTTTTGTTTTTGATATAGGCGATTGCTTTGTCTTTGATATAATTTTGTACTGCCGGTATATTTAACGAAAGCGCCAGCAATACAACGAGCATAATAATGCTAGCGATGATCCATAAAAATATTTTTAAGCCTTTACGTAAATACCTATTCAAGCAGTATAAATTTGGGTGACAATGTGAATATAACTAATACCATGCCATAAACATGTCTTTTTTAAACAATTGACCATTAAAAAAGTTCTAATCGCAATTGAAAAACTTAAGCGATTAACATTGCGTTTATATTGCCATAAATAATCTGTAAGTTTAATTTATGAGAACACAAAATTTTACGATCAGTTACGAAACCTATGATCGTATGGAGGAGCTTTCGGAATCTGAAAAGATGCTCTGTGAAAAAGCGAAAGAGGCATTAATCACTTCACATTCTCCTTATTCTAAATTTCGCGTAGGAACAGCTATTTTATTAGCAGATAATCAAATTGTTTTGGGGAGCAATCAAGAGAACGTTGCTTATCCTTCAGGTCTTTGTGCAGAGCGGGTTGCACTGTTTACGATAGGAGCGAACTATCAAAATGCCGTTATCAAAACAATGGTAATTACTGCCCAAACCGACAACTTTAAGATTGTAAATCCAGTTACTTCTTGTGGAGCTTGCTTGCAAGTAATGATTGAAGCAGAGAAAAGGCAAAATTCTCCTATTGAAGTATTGTTCTATTGCATCGATGGCAAAATCTTAAAAGTGAAAAGTATCACCAGTTTATTACCCTTTGGCTTTGTAGAAGACAGATTGGGAGTGTAGTTAAACTAGTGCTTGCCTAACTTTAGGCGCAATTTTATTCCCAAAAATTTCAATCGATTTCATCATGGCCTTATGTGATGGGGCGC
>DATJDT010000145.1:0-2411 GCA_035497275.1 Pedobacter sp. | reverse complement strand
CTACCACAATTAACTCTGCTCCTGCATTAATCCCTTTATAGATCGCATCATCCGTGGCCGTATCACAGGCGTGAAGTGCAATTAACAAATTGATATCTGTGACATTATATGCTTCAATAGTTCCCTCTACAAACTTTAATTGATCAAAATTTGATTGCTTCGCAATATCATTACATAGTGTTACCAGATCTTCCCTGAACTCGACTCCAGTTACCTTTGCTTTGAGATTTAATTGTTGATGCAAATAGTCGTACAAAGCGAATGTTAAATATCCTTTCCCCGAACCCATATCAACTACATTTTTGATGGTTCCGGTTGGTAACTCCTTAATTAATGAACTTAAGATTTCAATATATTGATTAATTTGCTTGTACTTATCTTGTGCATTTTTAAATACATTACCCCCCGCATCGGTAATTTTTAAGGCTTGTAAATAAGTATTTCCTGTAGGCTTAATTAGGCGCTTTTTCTCTTTGTCATGATCTGTCGAAACTTTTAACGCTTGTACATTTTTTTTAGATCGGAGTAAAATGTCGCCTTTTTTATGATGTTCAATGATCGTTTCTTCAGTTGTGGTAAATAAGGTACAGACTTTAAAATCATTACTGATGTATTGCATTACCTTAGCGACTCCATCAGCGATATTAAAATTCTTAAAAATATCTCTCGTTTTATATCGATAATTAAAAGAAAGCATATCAACCCTCTTGATCTTAACTTTTCTAACATATAGATTTTTAAGTGCTGCATCATTGCCTTGATAATTGCCAAGCGATAATTTTATAAAATTGTTACTTGTAATACATTCGTTTAAAAGGGCTGCAAACTTTAGCAGAACATCGTTGTTGCTCATATAAATAAATCGATTTACTTAACATTACAGCAACATTTAGCTATAACGTTTCCATTTCACAAAATTAAGCTTTAAATTAGGATATCTTTAAAATTCTAACCATTTATAATGAGCGATTTCCAAATAAAAAAATCATCTACCGTTTATGATGCCATCGTTGTAGGTTCTGGAGCGGGTGGTGGCATGGCAGCCTACGTGCTTGCAAATGCCGGTCAAAAAGTACTGATGCTCGAAGCTGGACAATATTTCGATCCTCGGCTTGATTCTCACCAATTAAAATGGCCATGGGAATCACCCCGTAGAGGCGCTGGCACAACTCGCCCATTTGGAGATTTCGACGCTTCATACGGTGGATGGGAGCTAGATGGGGAGCCCTATACTAAAAAAGATAAAACAGAATTTGAATGGTTCAGATCCAGGATGCTAGGCGGCCGAACCAATCACTGGGGCCGTATTTCCTTAAGAATGGGCCCTGAAGATTTTAAACCTACCGATGGGTTGACTGATGATTGGCCAATTACCTATGAGGAGGTCAAACCGTTCTATGATAAAGTGGATCGAATGATCGGAATATACGGCACCGTTGAAGGCATAAAAAATGAACCTGATGGTATTTTCATGAAACCACCAAAACCTAGGCTCAATGAGCTTTTCATTAAAAAAGGCGCAGAAAAAGCAGGTGTAAAAGTAATTGCTGGTAGAGGAGCGGTAATGACAGAAGCCATTAAGGGAAATAATGATCGCGCACCTTGCTTTTATTGCGGTCAGTGTGGACGTGGGTGTAAAGTATATGGCGATTTCTCGGCTTCATCTTGTCTAGTAATCCCTGCAGTAAGCACTGGTAATCTAACCGTTATAACCGATGCAATGGTTCGGGAAGTAATCACCAATAAAGATGGAACAGCAAAAGGGGTTTCTTATGTAAATAGAAAAGACCTACAAGAATATCAGGTGAACGCCAAACTCGTAATTTTAGGGGCAAGCGCCTGTGAATCTGCTAGAATTCTCTTGAATTCCAAATCTTCTGCACATCCTAATGGCCTTGCCAATAACAGTGGTGTTGTAGGCAAGTACCTTCATGACTCAACCGGAGCAAGCGTTTCTGGTTTTCTACCTCAATTAATGGATCGAAAAAGATATAATGAAGATGGTTTAGGAAGTATCCATATTTACTCCCCTTGGTGGTTAGACAATAAGAATTTAGATTTCCCTCGGGGTTATCATATTGAGTATGGCGGTGGTATGCGGATGCCTTCTTATGGTTTTGGTGGTGGTGTTTCTACGATGGCCGGCATGGTTCCAGATAAAAATGGAAAAATGAAAGATGAGGGTGGTTACGGATTAGCTTTAAAAGAAGATCAACGTCGTTTTTATGGAACAGGAGTGGGCATGGCCGGTCGCGGTACAGCCATTGCCCGAGAAGATAATTATTGTGAAATCGACCCTAATGTTGTTGATAAATATGGAATTCCAGTATTAACCTTTCATTATAAATGGGCAAAAGAAGAAGTTCTTCAAGCTAAACATATGCAAGAAACATTTTTGTCTATCATGAAAG
>DATJDT010000144.1:0-7403 GCA_035497275.1 Pedobacter sp. | reverse complement strand
CCCTCGTGTTGAAGGTGTTTTACCGGATTTCCAGGCAATGGTCTTTAACAATTGTTCTCCATATAAATTGATGCTCTTTTTATTGAACCAATAAACAATCTCACTTAGAGAAGGGGAAGTAATAGTAGCTAATTTTTGTTTGATGGCGGGAAGGGTTAATCCTGCTAAATTAAGCCTTCTAGCTGTCGTTGCTTCTTTGCTCGAAATATTTAGTCGTTTTAACGTGTCTTGCAATCTAAAAGCTGCATCGAATGCAGGATCTGGCACTGCTAATGAAATGCCAGCCTTGCCTATTCCTAAGCCCCAGGTGCCACGTACGTATGCAAGGGAGCTGTATGGAGGTAAATAACCATATGCGTTATCTCCAGAGCCCTGCGACCCTGTTTTGAGTTCATTTATAACCTGTAAATAGGGCATAGCTGGAACAACTTCCCTAATGCTTACTTCAGACCCAACAGTGTTTCCCGGTTTAAGGTGAAGGTCGAATTGATTTTCTCTCCATGTTAATGAGGAAGTGCCTGCGCCGTAATAGTTGCCCATATCTTGCCAAATCCATCCCTCTGGCATGCTTTGAGAACCAAATAAACTATCATCACCAATTACATTTCCCTCAATTTTTTTAATGCCTGCTGCTTTGATGGCATTTACCCATTGGCTTAAAATTACATTTTCCTTGCTTTGCTCGTAGCGCCATGATCCTAGTGTTGGATCACCACTGCCCACGATGATCAAATCTCCCTGCAAAGTGCCATCTGCAGTGATTTTTCCACTATAAGCTAAGGTAGTTTGATAACGAAAGTCTTTCCCTAAAACACTAAATGCTGTTGCCGAAGTAATAGTTTTAAGGGTAGATGCTGTTGCAACGCCGATATTCTCATTTTTAGCGAATACAATCTTGCCTGTATTGGCGTCTAGCACACATAATGAAGTAATGGCATACTTTGCCTGCTCATCTGTAAGGAGATTTTGATATGCCTGTTCAAGTTTTGCAATAGGATATTGAGCAAAGCAAGCTTGAGAAAATAAAAATATAAGTAGGAGGGTAGTTTTAACTCGGTTCATTGGGGCAGGGGATAAATACAATGGCAAAATAATTAAATTTAATCGCATAAAAAAAAGTGATGCATTACACATCACTTTTCATATTATGTTTTGATCGAATGATTGTTTAAACCAATTCTTTTCTTACTAAATATTCTGCAATCTGCACTGCATTTGTCGCAGCTCCTTTGCGTAAATTGTCTGCAACAATCCACATGTTCAACGTATTTGGCATTGATTCGTCTCTACGAATACGACCAACAAATACTTCATCTTTTTCATGTGCATCTTTAGGCATTGGATATTTTAAATTTGCAATGTCATCCACAACAATGATTCCTGCTGTTTTTTCTAGCAATGAAGTAACTTCAGCTAAATCAAATTCGTTTTCGAACTCGATGTTCACTGATTCAGAGTGACCTCCCATTACTGGGATGCGAACTGTTGTAGCTGTTAAACGGATGCTCTCATCGCCCATAATTTTACGAGTTTCATTGATCATCTTCATTTCCTCTTTTGTATAGCCATTTTCAGTGAAAACATCAATTTGAGGAATTACGTTCAAATCTATTTGATATGGATAAGCCATCTCCCCATCATGGATGCCTTTACGCTCATTCATCATTTGCTCAACTGCTTTTACACCCGTACCCGTTACCGATTGATAGGTAGACACAACTACACGTTTAATGCGGTATTTATCGTGTAAGGGTTTTAAAGCAACTACCATTTGAATGGTAGAACAGTTTGGATTAGCAATGATCTTGTCATCGATAGAAAGCGTATCAGCATTCACTTCAGGAACTATCAATGGAATTTTAGGGTCCATTCTCCAAGCAGATGAATTATCTATAACAGTTGTACCTGCTTCTTTAAAACGAGGCGCATGTTCAAGTGAAGTACCTCCTCCAGCAGAGAACAAGGCAATTTCTGGACGCATGCCTATCGCAGTATCCATGCTAACGATTGGAAACTGCTTACCCTTAAACGTAATTAACTTACCAACGCTCTTTTCAGACGCAACGGGAATTAATTCGATCAATGGGAAATTTCTTTCTTCCAATACTTTTAACATTACGGTACCTACCAACCCAGTGGCACCTACTACTGCAACTTTCATTCGTTTTTTGATTTTTATTATATTAAGTAAATTCCTAATATCCAACAAATATGAGAAAAACTTTGCTTTTTTTACTGGTATTATGCACTAAAGTTGCATTCGGTCAGCTTCACGACGACTTTAGCGATGGTAATTTAACTGAAAACCCAACTTGGAAAGGTCAGGTTTCGCAATTTAGTATTACGGCTGATAAGAAATTGAAATCATCTTTATCTGCTGTAGCACAAACGGTTAGTATTTTTTCATCCAATAATTTAGCTTTAAATGTGAAGTGGGAGTTTTCAGTTCAACTGAGTTTTGACCCCTCCGCAACAAATTTGACAAGAATTTATCTAGTTGCTGATAAAGAAGACTTAAGCGGCAATTTAAACGGATATTTTATACAGATTGGTGAAAGTGGGGGTACTGATAGCTACGATTTGTATAAGCAAAGCGGTAATTTAATTAGCAAAATTATAGATGGTCCGCCTAAAAACAGGGTGAATATTAACTATTTATCCACAAAAATGCGAATAACCCGGGATGATTTTGGTAAATGGGAGTTGTTTAGTGCATTAGCTAATAGCGCTGATTATGAATTGGAGGGAAGTTTTGTCGATAAAACTTATACCAGTACAAATTACTTCGGTGTGTATGCGAAGTACACCGCAACTAGATCTGATGGTTTTATATTTGATGATTTTAATATTGAAGAACTGGTTCCTGATTTAACTCCTCCGCATTTAATAAGTATAAAGGTTGTGGGCGAGCGTGAACTTGAGGCCACATTTTCTGAACCATTAGCACTCAACTCAGCTCTGCTGACAAGTAATTATATCATCACGCCGCAAATTGGAAGTCCTACTTCAGTGATAGCAACTAATGCATCAAATATATTTAGGTTAGGCTTTGCTGAGGCCTTTGAAACAGGTGATTATTCATTAAACGTACATGGCATAACAGACTTAAGAGGAAATGTAACAACTCAAAACAATGAGGCAAGCACCTTTTATATCAAACCTTATCTTGCTTTAAAAGGGGATGTAGTGATCAATGAAATCTTTGCAGATCCTTCTCCCGCTGTTGGATTGCCACAAGCAGAGTTTGTGGAGATTTGGAACACCACTCAGCATTATATTATTTTAACTGGTTGGAAATATAGAGATTTAACATCGACGGTTACTTTTTTATCGGATACGTTAAAACCAAATGCGCATCTCATTTTAACAGCTATGGCTGATGTTAATCGTTTTGAGGTATTTGGACGAACCATTGGTTTTTCGACTTGGCCATCTTTAAATAATAATGGAGATAAATTGAGCTTGGTCAATGCTCAAAATGTACTAATAGATGAGGTGGCTTATACTGAACATTGGTATAAGGATGCTGTAAAGAGTCAGGGTGGATACAGCATAGAGCTGATAGATCCAAAAAATAAATGTGCCGGCACTCAAAATTGGCAGGCAAGTAAAGATGGAAGTGGAGGAACACCTGGAAGAGAAAACTCAGTTTATCGTGAGCAGCTAAGTGTCGTAGCCCCAAAAATGCTTGCCGCAACAGTAATCGATGAAAGAACGATCAGTGTTGATTTCGATAAAACAATAGATAGCTTAAGCGGGTCACTCGTGGCCAATTATAGTTTAAACAATGGGATCGGTTTGCCAATTAGTGCTATTCCTCAATCGCCCTATTTTTCGACGGTTGTACTTAAATGGGATACACCGATTGATAAGGGTAAAGAACATACACTTTCTGTTTATCAGGTAGCTGATTGTGCAGGTAATTTAATAGACCAAAAATCTAGCACGGCAAAGGTTTTTATTGCGAAAGAAATTTTAGCGAATGATGTGCTCATTAGTGAAATTTTAGTGAACCCTATTTCTGGAGGGGTAGATTTTGTTGAGGTTTACAATAATACAATTGATTTTAAGGATCTGGCAACCTTAAAATTGGCCACTATTGATGGGAGCGGAAATGCTTTTAATGCTAAAATTATCAGTGGTAAGCCTATTCTTATTCCTGCAAAAAGCTATTGGGTATTAACAACGGATATAGAAGATGTTAAACAGCACTACGAAGTGAAAAATCCAAATAATTTCACCAAAATGAGTGCTATGCCTACTTATGCTAATGAAAAGGGTACGGTTGTTTTACTAGGGGATCAAGGAGTAATTGATCGTTTCGATTATCGAGAAGATATGCATTTCTCTATGCTTCAAATTGTAAAGGGTGTTTCGCTAGAGCGAGTTTCTTTTGAAAAGACAGCTAATGAGAAGGGGAATTTTAAATCTGCATCACAATCGAATGGCTTTGCTACGCCGACTTATAAAAACTCTCAACAAGAAACTTCAGCTATTTCAAATAAAGTGTGGTTTAGCAATAAGGTTTTTTCTCCAGATGAAGATGGATTTGACGATGTATTGCAAATTAACTTCGAGTTTATAAATCAAGATTATTTGGCCAATGTAATTGTTCTTAACGAACGCGGAGTGGTGGTTAAGCGATTGGTTAAAAATAGTAATGTCCCAAAAAACGGCACTTTTATCTGGGATGGAAGAAATGAAAAGGGGAACTTAAATAAAATAGGGATTTACGTGGTTAAGTTTGAAGTTTTTGCTTTGAATGGAAAGGCAGATACCTTTGAAAGGGTTTGTGTATTGGCTTCAAAATTAAATCCTTAAACAATCTACGAAAATGATTGTTGTTTTAATAAAAAATGCGTTATGAATAGACAGATGAATAAGTTAGTAGAAAGATTTCTTTCACATAAATCAAGCTCAAATAATGCTCAAGTAGCGATAGCTTTGGTGGCGGGTTTGGCTGCAGGTGCAGTTATCAGTATTTTATTTGCTCCTAGCAAGGGTTCAGCTTTGCGCCATAATATCGCAGATAAAGCCAAAGATTTAAGCAATGGAGTAAAAGGCAGTTATTTGAGCTATAGAGATAAGATTTTAGGAAGCCATCCTGCGAATGCCATTGTAGAGCCTGAAGTGCCTCACTTTACACATAGCGTTCCTAAAAAGCGAAAATCTGATATTAAAGATTTAATTAGTGAAGCTCATGGAGAACCAGGTCACGCAGATCAATCACTAAATTAATAAAGAACGGTAATCAGTTAAAAATGAATTAACTGATTACCGAAAGATTATTATAATAGTTGATTATTGACATTATCAAAACTCGTTTTCACAGAGCCCACTTGATTAGGCTTATAATTGGTCTCGTGCTCAATAAAAAGATGCTTCATCCCCGATAACTTGGCTTCGGCAAAGATTGATTTGAAGTTTATAGCACCCAGACCGATTTCGGTATTTAAATCTTTGTTGCTTTTGTCCATATCTTTAACATGCCACATGGTAAAGCGTTTAGGGTAAGCTTTGAAAAGGGCTAAAGGATCTACTCCAGATCTTACCACCCAATACAGATCCAATTCAAAATCAACTAGCTTTTGATCAGTTTCACTAAGCATAATGCCTAAACCAGTAGTGTCGCCAAATTTTGTAAACTCAAAATCGTGATTATGATAGGCTAATTTAAGGCCATTTGCCTTACACAACCTGCCGCCTTCATTTAACTTATTAGCTATTCTTTTATAGTCGTCAGCAGTTTTTCTTGGGCCTCCTAAAAAAGGTACAGTAACGTATTCACTTCCAATAGTGTTTGCTGCTTCGATATAGGATTTTAGACTGTCACTTTCTTTTCCGTTGATAAAGCCATCCATATCGAAGTGACCACTTGGTGATTTTAAGCCATTTTGCTTTAAGAGAGTAGCAAATGCTTTTGCATCCAAGCCCCAAAACCCATCTTTACGATTGTATCCATAAGTTTCTACTTCCTTATAACCAATAGCTGCAACTTTTTCGATTATTCCAGTAATATCTTTGCCAATAATATCTCGCAAACTATAAAGTTGTAAGCCCACCGCATGTTTTTGAATTGACATACATTGGCCAAAAGATGGGATTAATGCTACGCTTGCAGCTAATATGCTGGTTTGCTTTATAAAAGCTCTTCTTGAATTCATATGTGGATTATATAGTTTTTAACTTTCATATTTGAAGATAGAAATTATATGTAAATAAAAGGACAACAAAATTTAACTTTTCGTTGTAACTTCTTTGTTCTGGTCTTTAAATAGTAAAAGGAAGAGCAAGGCAACAGCTCCAGCGATAGCTGCAGGAATAATCCATATGTTATACCAAGCATGGCCCCCTTCAATTACGTAATTATCAACTACCATCCCTGAAATAATAGATCCAATAAGCATTCCTACACCATAAGTAGCTAGCGTAATAAACCCTTGAGCTGCGCTTTTAAATTTGTCTCCAGCTAATTTATCAGTATAGATCTGTCCGGTAACGAAAAAGAAATCATAGCAAATGCCATGTAGCACAATACCACCAATCAACATCCAGTAATTCGAATCGGCATTACCAAATGCAAATAAGAGATATCGAAGAACCCAAGCAATCATGCCAATTGCCAACATTTTCTTTACACCTAAGCGAACGAAGAATAGAGGCATGAGCAACATGAATAGGGTTTCCGAAACCTGCCCCAATGACTGAACTCCAGCTGCTGATTTCATGCCCGCCTCATTTAGAAAAGGATTCGTAAAATTATAGTAAAAGGCTAAAGGGATACAAATTGCTACAGATGCTAAAAAGAATAATAAATAGGATTTGTTTTTCAGCAACCCAATAGCATCCAGACCGATAATATCTCCAAACGAGGTTTTTTCATCTTTTTTAGCAGGTGGCGTATGAGGGAGTAAAAAACTAAATAATCCTAATACTATCGAAGCAACAGACGCCATTTTGAAAGTAAATATCAAATTGCCATCTTGTTCCCAGTTTAACCACCCAATTACTAAGCCTGCAATAATCCATCCTATGGTCCCAAAAACCCTAATCGAAGGAAATTCTTTCCCTGGATCTTTCATTTGTTTGAAAGAGATAGAATTTACAAGCGCTAATGTTGGCATATAAGCGATCATGTAACCTAATATAAACGGGAAAAAGCTATCGAAGTTTAGTGATGTAGCAGCAAACCATAAGAGGATCCCACCAATTAAATGGAGAAATCCTAAGATCTTTTGAGCAGCAAAAAATTTATCAGCAATTAGCCCAATAATAAAGGGTGCAATAATTGCACCCAACGATTGTGTACTATAAGCGGAACCAATTTGAACACCATCTGACAACAGATTTTTACCTAGATAGGTACCCATTGTTACAAACCATGCTCCCCAGATAAAAAATTC
>DATJDT010000143.1:0-3142 GCA_035497275.1 Pedobacter sp. | reverse complement strand
CGAATGTAAAAGCACAAGACGCAAGTGCTCAACTTATTAAGTTAATGGATGAAGCAACTGTAGCTTGGAATAAAGGCGATTTAGATGGCTACATGGCACTTTATTCACCAAAAGCAACCATGATGATGACAACTGGAAGATCGGGGTTAGCTAGCATTAGGGATCTATATGTTAAATATTATTTTGAAGGCGGGAAACCTAAGCAAGAACTAAATTATGCGAACTATGAAGTTACCATGCTCGGAAAAGATAATGCGTTGTTAACAGGTATATTCATTCTAAAGGCAAATGACAAATTAAAAGAACGAAAAGGAACTTTTTCTGTAATCTTTACCCGTGAAAAGGATGGATGGAAAATCCTTCATGATCATTCTGGTTAATAAATTATTAAACAAAAATAGCCTATTCATTAAACTGAATAGGTTTTTTTATTTTTATAACATAATATTTGTTTCGTACGAAAAATTTCCTACCTTTGATTTGTGATGAGTAAGAAAGCTGAAAATAAACCTTTAGATCCCACTAAGTCGGAACTTGAAATCCTCCAAGTTCTTTGGGAGATTGGTGCTGCCACTGTAAGGGTAGTGAACGATGAACTGTCAAAACAAAAAGATGTTAATTACACAACCACCTTGAAGTTGATGCAGATAATGGCAGAGAAGGGAATCTTAAAAAGAGACGAAACGCAAATGAAACATATCTACAGCGTGGTAGAACCTGAAGAGAAAACAAAGAGCCATTTACTAGATAAATTTATCGATTCGATGTACAAGGGCTCTAGCAGTAAATTGGTAATGCAGCTGCTTGGGAATAAGAATACTTCGGCAACCGAACTTCAGGAAATAAAAGCGCTACTAGAAAAACTGGAAAAATAACCATTAAAACAAACGATTATGGAGTTTTCGCGACAAATTGTAAATGCAATCGGCAATACCTTATTCCACTCATTATGGCAAGGTTTGGCATTGGCAACTGTAACTGGACTTATTATTATCTTAACCCGATCGCAAAAACCTGCATTACGCTATAATTTATTGATCATAGCTATGCTTGCTTTTTTTATAACTACCATTTTTACTTTCATTAATGCCATCTCGTTTTCTAGCAGCGTGAAACTAGCTATTCCACTAACAACTAAGTTGGCAATCACTACTACAAATAGTGTTAATACAACATTTCTTAGTCAAATAACTGATTATCTGAGCAATAATAACGGTACTTTAGTGCTCATCTGGTTCTTGATAATATGTTCTCGGAGTGTGCAATTAACGATTGGTTTAATAGGACTTAGGCATTTAAGGGCTAAAGCCATTTTTGGATTAAATAGCGTTTGGCAAAGTCGGGTAAGTGACCTTGCGCAACAGTTGGGTATAAAACAGGCAATTGGTTTTGCAGAATCTAATTTAATTAAAGTGCCTATGGTGATAGGACATTTAAAACCTTTGATTTTACTGCCAATAGGTTTGCTAACGGCATTGCCACCAAAAGAGATAGAAGCCATTTTAATTCATGAACTGGCCCATATATATCGTAGAGATTATTTGGTTAATATTTTACAAAGTTTATTGGAGATTTTGTTTTTCTTTAATCCCGCTGTACTGTGGTTATCGGCCTTAATTAAAGCCGAAAGAGAAAATTGTTGCGATGATATTGCTGTTGGATTAACCAGTAGTAAAATTAACTATATCAATGCATTGGTTTCCTGCCAAGAATATCAATTAGCTTTACCTGCTTTCGCTATGACATTTAGTAAAAAGGGGCAATTAAAAAGCAGGGTTAATAGATTATTGCGTAACACTAATCAATCATTAAATGGAATTGAAAAATCTGTTTTAACGCTTTGCATTGTTATTGCAAGTGTATGTTTGTTAGCTTTTACCAGCGAAACAAAGATTGAAAAAGTAGTTAAGCGCACTGCTAAAACAATTCAATCGGTTATAACGACTACGCAAAAAGATTTGCCACTAAATGAAGATTCCTTAAAGCGCCTCAAAGCTTTGCATGAGCTCAATGCCAAAAGTGATCGATTAAATGCCCTAAAGGAAATAACCAATAAGTTGGTTGCTGCCAAGGTTGATTCTGTTCGTGCTAACGTCACCGAAATCGAAAACACTAGGCATGCCGACTCCATTTGCCGAACTGTAAATTATCTAAATAATATTCCAAGAAGGGAATCGCTCGAAATAAAGATTTCACCACTAAAGATAAATGTCTCAACTCCCATTAGTGTTGGCAATTATCAACCTTACAAACCACAATATCTTGATCTCAGTGATATTGTTGAAAATGAACTTATCAAAGACGGTCTCATCAATAAAACCAATTTAAAATCTTCTTTTGTATTAAGTAAGAGCGAATTGATCGTAAATGGCGAAAAGCAACCCCAAGAAATTTACGAGCGATATAAAACTAAATATGTGCCAAACGTAGGCAACAATGGCTGGAAATTATATCGAAACTACAATGCCAGAAAAAACCATTAACACTACAGTAAATTAAATTAAAACAGCTGTTTTAGTCCAAAAGAAGCTTTTGGATTGGCTTCGCTGTGTCCAAATAACGATAAAACCAACCAATTATAAAACCAAATTATTCTGATGAAGATTATTTTCACAACATTAATCGCCCTCTTCCTTTATAGCGCAAATGCCAGTGCTCAACCACAAAGCAGCTTTACCCTAACCAGTAAAGTAATTGATGCACAAAATAAGCCTTTAGCGCCAGCAACTATTTATTTAAAACGAGTACTTGATTCTGTTTTAGTGAAAACGGAAGTATCTGGGGCTGATGGCAAATTTAGTTTTGAAAAACTACAAGCGGGTAGCTATTACCTTACAATAGCCATGTTAGGTTACGAAACTTATCAAAGTGAAACGATTACGCTTACTGCCAATAAAACTTTAAACGATATACGGCTAAGGGAAAAAGCAACCGCACTTAAGGGGGTAACCATAGCTGGAGAAAAAAAGCTAATTGAACAGAAAATTGATCGCACTGTGATGAATGTTGATGCATTAATCAGTTCAGGTGGAGCCACAGCTATGGATGTGTTAGAAAAAGCTCCAGGCGTATTGGTTGATCAAAATGGAGGAATAAGTTTAAAAGGAAAAAATAGTGTAACCATATTCATAGATAGAAAACC
>DATJDT010000142.1:0-4421 GCA_035497275.1 Pedobacter sp. | reverse complement strand
CAACATTTTAAGCCCGTTTCAGCGTTCAGAACAAAATTTGACTATGATAACTTGCTCTATTATGCTGCAGGTGAAGTAATTAAAAGAGTGAGCGGAATGACATGGGAAAAATTTGTACAAACTCGGATAATGGAACCTTTGAACATGGACAACTCTTATCCCTCTCCAAATGATGTGAAAGACAAAAGTAATTTGGCAAGCCCTCATTCTGCAACAACTGGGAAGATTAGGACGATTTCACTGTTTGGGCGACAAATAAATGGAGCTCCGGGCGGCATTTTATCTAATGTTAATGATATGTCGCAATGGATCCTGGCGAACCTAAACCAAGGAAAGTACGGCAACAACTTAGACAAGCAGCTTTTTACCAAGGCCAGACAGCGCGAAATGTGGCAAATACATACTGTTATGCAAGCAAATCCAACCGAGCGATACAACCAACAGTTTAGCGGGTACGGCTTGGGTTGGGATATAGATGATATTAAAGGGAATTTACAAGTTGGCCATACAGGTGGTTTACCAGGCATGCTTTCAAAAGTAAATATCATTCCAAATTTGAAATTAGGCATCGTGATTTTAACCAATACAGAAAATGGAGGTGGATATTTATTCAGCGCAGTGAACAATGCGATAGTTGATAGCTACCTGGGCTTAAGCAAGGTGGATTATGTAAAAGAATACAGCGGTTACTTAAAATCTTCAATGTCTAATGGAAATTCTATAACTAACAAAGTTTGGGAAACTGTTGCAGCGGCTAAAAACACGCCTTTTAAAACTCATGACTTTATTGGTTTATACGAAGACAAATGGTTCGGTAAAGTTGAAATATTCATGAAAGGTGATCAGCTATGGTTCAAATCCTTACGTTCTCCAAAATTGAACGGACCTATGCAACTTTATAAGGCAAATACTTTCGCTATAAAGTGGGAATATCAAGATATGGAGTGTGATGCTTTCGCAATGTTTGCGCTAGACGAGGAGGGAAAAGCACAGGGCATAAAAATGAAAGGTATTTCGCCCAACATTGATTTTAGTTTTGATTTTCAGGATTTGGACTTTAAAAGAATAAAAAAATAATGCCTAAAATTGAACTTATCACAGAAATAAACTCGACTATAGAGCTCTGTTTTGACCTTGCCAGGAGTATCGATTTACACAAAATATCAACTTCAAAGACTAATGAGCAAGCAATTTCGGGCACAACCTCTGGCCTCATAGGCCTAAACGAATTTGTAACCTGGCAAGCAACTCATTTTGGCATTAGACAAGAACTCACTTCAAAAATTACTGCTTTTGAAAGACCCTATTATTTTGTCGACGAACAGGTAAAAGGAGCTTTCAAATCAATTTATCACGAGCATAAATTTGAACATGTACCAGGTAAAGTAATTATGCGGGACATTTTTAAATTCGAATCACCATACGGAGTATTCGGACAATTGTTTAATAAGTTAGTATTAACCAATTATCTGAAGAAATTGCTGACAGACAGGAACAGAATTATTAAAGAATTTGCAGAAACAGACAAATGGCGGTCCTTAATAATTAACCAATAGTAAAAAAGCGGATAAGACACCTACATGATCACTACTTCATATCTACTTGAACTATAGCTGATCTTTAAAAGAATTATACCTTGGAAATACCCATTAGACCTATTGTTTTCTTTATAGTTAACTCTAAAACAAGTTTATTTTAAAATAAATTTGCGAAACCAAATAGTTGCATATATATTTGCAACCGAATAGTTTCTTATATCTATTAAAACAATTTATATCAACCATTAAAAACCAGAAATAATGAACAACAATTTGCTATTTGATTTTACCGTAGATAAAGCGGCAAAAACAGTATTCGTAACCAGAGAATTTGCAGCCGACCTTCCACTTGTATGGGATGCTTTCACTAAACAAGAAATTCTCGATCAATGGTGGGCACCGAAGCCTTATGCATCAAAAACGAAAGCTATGAATTTCGAAGTTGGTGGAAGAAGGTTTTACGCCATGGTAAGTCCCGAAGGGCAAGAAAACTGGGCAATCCAAAAATATACGGCAATTAGCCCAAAAAGCCATTTCAAAATATTGAACGCTTTTACCGACAAAGATGAGAATCCTCAATTACCAGGTTCGGATTGGGATTTTAATTTCAGTGAAGAAAATGGAACAACCAAGGTTAGCATTGTGATTAAAAATGACTCCCTAGAACGCATGGAGAAAATGATTGAAATGGGCTTTAAAGAAGGATTTACTGCTACATTGGATTATTTGGAAGATCTATTAGCAACGTTGTCTAAATAATTGCAAGACTTTGTTAATGAGTTATTTGTCTTCTAAAAAATTATCCTATAATATCCTTAAAGAATATTACATTTGATAAGAAGTAAGGAAGACAAATAGCACATTAGCAGAAATATTGAGGAAAACCCTTATAAAAATCAATATTACATGAATATACAAGCAGATATTGAGGAATATATTGCCAGCCAATCTGAGCAAAAACGTGCGGAAATGCTAGAGTTACATCAGTTTATTCTGCAAATAATGCCAGGAAGTAAATTATGGTTTTTAGATGGTAAAGACAGTGAAAACAAAACTGTTTCCAATCCGAATATTGGATATGGCCTTTACACCATGAAATATGCAGGTGGAAAAACTAGAGAATTTTATCAAATTGGTTTAAGTGCAAACACAACTGGAATATCAGTCTATATTCTTGGTATTGACGATAAAAAATACTTAGCCAATACCTATGGAAAAGAGCTTGGAAAGGCAAGTGTAAGTGGATACTGTATTAAATTTAAAACGCTTAAAGATATAAATATTGATATACTTGGAGCTGCAATACAATATGGAGTTAAGCACACAACCCAATAAAGCAAAAGATCTATAAACAGTTTACCTTCGTTTTAGGCGCGAACGCTAGGGGCAGGAAAATTAAATATAGACTTGAATATTTACATCGCTCAGCAAAGCAGTATAATCATCAAACAATTTTTCAACCTTTTTTACCACTGCAGGTGTAAACACGCCAACTTCTCTTCTGGTGAAGGTAGAAATATTAAGACCTCTTTTTTGTAAGAAATACTTAGAAACTACAGGATAAACGTTATGCATTACATCCATATTATCGATAATAAATTGTTGAACAATAGCTACTTCTTCAGTTAAACTGATATCATTATAATGATCGCACAACCAAACAATTAGCTCTGGAAAGTAATTGCCTTGTATGCAGGACAGTCCCGCAGAACCAGCCTTAAGCGAGTCAACCGCATGCACCATATACGCATCGTATAGGCCAAACTTATGTCCTTTTGTTAACGAGATCTTCTCTTTAACCTGGCTCAGATCTAAACTGGTATCTTTATGATAAATCACCCTGCCAGTTTGAACGAATTGTTGCAGTTGTTTAGGTTTTAAAACCCTTTTGTAAGGCACTGGGCATTCATAAAAGCCCAACGGAATATGATCTGTTTGCCGAAAAAGCTCAAAAACATTGTTTTCAAAAATCTCATCACTCTCCTGTCCGGCAGCTAATAAACTACTAATCGCAATTACTGCTTCCACTCCCACTTCATTAACCCTTTTTACAAAATCTGCTTGCTTGGAAATGGGACCTCCAAATGTACCTGTAGCAATTACAGGCACTTCGCCACCCACTACATTGATAACATGTTTTATAGCTTGAATACGCTCTAAATCACTTAATTCAAACATCTCGCTCGACAAGCAATTAGCAAATAAACCGGCTGCACCAGCTTGCAAATAAATTTCAGTAAGCTGTGTTAAAGCTTTATAGTCGATATTTCCGTTGCTCGAAAAAGGCGTGAGCATAACCGGGATGAACCCTTTTTGTGAGTTTTCCATTGTAATTAATTTCGTTAAGTATTTGGCTATTGGTGTATGGTGATGTAAAACTTATCTCAAGTCTCTCGACCCTTTAATTTTTTCATTTTTGTTATTAAAATTCCTGTTAAGAAAATAGTTAAAGTGCCAACTACAATAATCATATTCTTATGTAGTGGATTTCTGAAATTCTCGTATGCTGGAGGCAATAACTGCGAAAATGTCATCCATATTATCACTGCAATGCCAATGATTGTTGCTGTAATGGCTTCATGGTTTTTTGTTTGCCTACTAATCATACCTAATAAAAATAAGCCAAGCATCCCAGCTGCAAAAATACCCGACAATTCCCACCAAACATCTAAAATACTCTTTACGCCTATCATTGCTATACCAGCAATCATTCCCATCAATCCGAATACCACTGTAGCGATATGCAAAAGCGATAAATTTTGCTTCTCTGATATATCAGGCTTAATGTATCTTTTATAAATATCTACCGTAAATACCGTAGCAGATGAATTCATTCCAGAACTGATCGTACTCATTGCCGCAGATAAAATTGCCGAAACAATT
>DATJDT010000141.1:0-2529 GCA_035497275.1 Pedobacter sp. | reverse complement strand
GCGTTTCACTTAAATCACTTGCTAAATTATAAAGTTCTAGTTGCTTTTTTTTCATTAAATAAATCAACTTCCACGAACCCAACCTTATTGCGCTCGTCCATGCAATGGCTTCATTCTCATTTTTGGTCCAACGGTGAGGGTAATGGAATATTAGCGCACGAGTGGTATCTGTATAACTTACATTTTTAAGAAGAGGGACATAACTTTTACCATCTCGGATGGTCGATTTATCGACCTCTTTTATCGCTGCCATTTCCAATACACTAGGGAAAAAATCTTCGACCATTACATATTGATTTGTTCTTTGGTTGGGCTTGGTTACTCCTGGCCATTTTACCATTAAAGGTACCCTTATGCCGCCCTCATAGGCAGAACCTTTTCCACCCCTTAAGGGATAATTTTGGGTATTGGGTTTACCTCCTCTGCCTGTATTCGCTAAACCTCCATTGTCGGACATAAAGATGATGATGGTATTTTTGGCAATGCCCTTCTTTTCTAAGAAATCCATTATATCTCCTAAACTTTTATCCATGCCCTCAATTAACGAAGCATAGGCAGCTTCTGTAGGGTCTAAACCTGCTTTAATATATCGATCTACAAATCGGTTATCCTTTTGGATAGGAAGGTGTACAGCATAATGGCATAAAGACAAAAAGAAAGGTTTTTGATGTTGGATTGGATAGTCCATCGCTTTTTTGGCTTTTTGAGTTAAAGCCTCCGTTAAAAAAATGTCCTTGCCGTAAAATTGTTGTAGGTCTGGGACTGCATTAAAAGTGGTCTTTCCAGGTAAGTTTCCATAATTATCTGTACCTAAGTAACTTTGTGGGTGACCTAAAGATGATCCGGCAATATTTACTATAAAGCCCAATTCTGTTGGGTCGCTACCACTCGTTCCCAAGCTTCCCCAATGGGCTTTACCCACATGAATGGTAAAATAACCAGCCTCTTTTAGTATTTGCGGCAAAGGTTTCTTAATTAGAAATGATTGTTGATTAGCACCTGTACTTAACCCATTTACATTCCAATCGGGGGTTTTTAAAACGCTATCCGGGAAGTCGGTTTGTTCATTTGCATGTATGCTGGTCCAATTGGTAACGTGGGTTCTGGCCGAACTTGAACCTGTGATTAAGCTTGTCCTGGTTGGCGTACAAACAGCATTTACATAAGCATTGCTAAACAAAACTCCTTGTTTAGCCATCCGCTCCATATTTGGAGTGTGAAATTGTTTGTTTAAGGGCATTGTCGAGTTGCCAAAGGGCTGAGAAGTATCCATCCAGCCCATATCGTCTACTAAAAAAAGAATAATGTTTGGTTTGTTTTGTGCAAACACATTAAAGCATATTAGCTGGAAGAATAGGTATAGATAAATAGACTTCATAGTTATTATTTTAGTGCTCAGTTAATCCTCTTTCTCTTTAAATCTGCTAAAAAACAAGAGCGCCAATAGGCAAAGTCCAAATCCTACCACCCCATTTAACCTTAACCCATAATCATTCCCAGGGTCTTTCCCATAAACAGTGAGCATGGCAAAAATGGCGATCCCTAATGTTTGACCCAGTTTTACGAATAGATATTTAACAGCAAAGAACATTCCTTCATGATTTTCTCCAGTTTCGATGGTATCTTTTTGAGCAATGTCTGCTAAAATTGCATTCGGCAATATGCCCAATGCAGCTAAAGGAAATGAAGCAAAGATAACCAAGAGATACATTTGGTTGGTGGGGCTAAAGGGCAATCTGCCAAGAAAGAAAATCGTTACAAAAATTAAACTCAGCACACCAAAAGCCAATAACACTAAAGTCTTTTTGCCAAATTCCTTAGATCCATAATTAACAAATGGGTAGAATAATAAAGAAAGCGCAACCATTAGTCCCATAAATTTACCTCCATCCGAATCTGGTAAGCCAAGTAGCACGGTAACAAAATATAATAAACCACTTGACATAATGCTTAGCGCAGTGTAAAATGCAAAATCTGAAATGAGATAGAATTTAAAATTAGCATTTCTAAATGTGTTTTTAATTGCCGGCCATATCGGAATATGAGTGGGCTTACTTTCTACATATTCCTTTTCATTGATACACAAGATGGGAAGCAACATCACCAAACCCGAAAAAACGCTAAGTGCCAAGATCGTATATTGTAGTGCTTCAAATCTTTCGGTAATGTTAAATGTTGCCTGTATTAGATCGGCAAAATTATTACACAGTGCCCCTAATACCATCCCTAATACAAAGCCCACTTGTTGGAAAGTAGAAAGTCTCACTTTTTCTTCTGGATTGTGCGTTAACTCTGCTAGCAATGCATTATATGGAATGATGTAGGTAGTAATGGAGATGAAAAAGCCCGCCAAAACAAATGTTAGCCACCATGCATTGCTGATGCTTTCTCCATTTATTAAAGGGTGGAAAACTAATGAGCAAAAAATGACGGCCGGTAAAATCGCCCATTTCATAATGGGAAAGCGTCTGCCCTTTGGGTTTGTACTTCCATCACTAACGGAAGCTATAAATGGGTCGTAAATTGCAT
>DATJDT010000140.1:0-3121 GCA_035497275.1 Pedobacter sp. | reverse complement strand
GCCGCAGGCTCCCCTCCGGGGGCAAGCTCCTCCAGCGCGGATGAATTTACCGCACTACCAGCTGAGCTTGTGAAGCAAGGCCGAGAGGGGGGCGACCTACAGCGAGCGCGCGGGAGCGGACGATGAAACAGCGCCCGGGCTTTTGCCGTTAGGATCAATGCCTGTCCGGCTCTAGGCCCTGCGCCCCATCGCACCCATTCCTTTACAAATGCTACAGAAGTAGTATCTGGTCGCGTGGCTCGGATAAATTCACTTACATATGCAATTAACTCATCATTAATACTAACTTCTCTTGTGAGCGATTGTAATTGTTTAATTTCATCGGCACCAATAATTGGGTTCACAACTGCTTTTTTAGCCCCTGTTGTACTACTTAAGATCTGAGCTTCTTCTAGCGCAGTTGGATAACCAATCTTAATATATAAGAGAAAACGATCTAACTGCGCCTCTGGAAGAGGATAGGTACCTGCCTGTTCTATAGGGTTTTGAGTCGCCAATATAAAAAACGGACGATCTAGGGGATAGGTTTGTCCGCCATAAGTTACTTCAAACTCTTGCATGGCTTCCAGTAAAGCTGATTGTGTTTTCGGCGGGGTACGGTTCACTTCATCCGCGAGCACGATATTGGCAAATAGCGGTCCTTTATTAAACTTAAAGAAACGTTTGCCAGTAGCATGGTCTTCTTCCAGTATTTCTGTACCAACAATATCTGTAGGCATTAAATCTGGTGTAAATTGGATTCTTCTGAACGAAAGGCTTAGCGCTTGTGAAAGGGTACGTACCATTAGTGTTTTCGCCAAACCCGGCACACCCTCTAGCAAACAGTGCCCACCCGCCATCAACGCGATTAGCATTTCTTCTATAATAATATCTTGACCAACTATTACTTTCTGGATTTCACTTTTTAAAAGACCTATTTTGCCGATTATTGTTTTTACGTTGCTTTCTGAATTATCCAAAACCATTATTTTTTATTTGCTAAGCTAATGTGCCTCAATATAGGTCATATTGCTATTATTCTTGTTGCTTAAATATAACAATATCAAAAAATTTACAAGATAACTGAGCTAAAAATCTGAAATGATAAAAATTGAAGTTAATTTAGAGCGATGCAAAGCGCCAAATTTACTTTTGCGAGAATAAAATATAGTTCTGGAGATTGGGATACGGATCAGCGCATGCCCTCGAATCTCTTAAATTCGCTGTTAGAATATACTACCATTCCCTTAAATGAGGAAGAAAAAATTGTGGAACTTAGTAGCAACGATTTATTCAATTATCCATTTTGTTATTTAAGTGGTCATAAGTTAGTTCAATTTAGCAAACAAGAGGCGACCAATTTTAAAACCTACGTACAAAATGGGGGTTTTGTTTTTGTTGATGATTGCAATCACGATATTGATGGTCTTTTCGCCAAGTCTTTCGAAGCACAAATGAGTAATTTGTTTGGTGCATCAGCTTTGAAGAAAATCTCTAATAACCATCCCCTTTATAATTCATTTTTTAAATTTGAAAAAGGTCCTCCAACTACTTCCTTTGAGCTTAATGGATGGGGCGATGACTTGGTGCACGACTACTTAAAAGCAGTGAGTATTAACAATCGAATTGGGGTACTTTACAGTAATAAGGATTATGGGTGTGAATGGGATTATGATTATAAAAATAAGCGATTCTTAGCAGAGGATAATACTAAGTTTGGCGTGAATATTATTTTGTATGCCATGGGCGTTAATGGAATTTAAGCTATTTCAAATACTTAATCGCTAGTTTATAAAAGGTGTTTTTCCCAACACTATAAAAGAAAACATGAATTTTTCTTTTAATTTGTAATTAGTCTAAATAGTTTGCATCTTTGTGGGCAACAAGTTAATTGTCCAAATGCAGCAAACCTTACCTGTACCTTCTGCCGTTTTTACCGAAGTTTTTAGTACTAACAATGGTGCTATTTATCAATCTGATAGTGAAAACTGCTGGTATATAGACTTTGCTGGTAAATTAGCTCGTTTTGATTATCGCAATTTGCTTAAATTAAAAAAAGCAGTCTATCAAATTGATATTGAAGATCTGCTTTTAAATAGCACTAAATCTGCCGACTTAGAAATTATCTTTATTTGTGCTTGTGATCATTGCTATGTGTTATCGCTCATTCAAATCATTAAGTTAAAAGAATTGCTGCAGGGTACTTTTACGATGCTAGAGCTTAATCATATCATTTACGATCGTCTTCACAGGATTATCATTTAGTCATTTTTCCCGCCTTTTACAATAACCTCTTTGATTGGCCCTACTTTATTAGCTGTTTTGGCTTTAGGATCGTACATGGGATTATCGCCCGCGTTACCCGCTTCATTGTATAAGGGATTTTGAACCTTAGCTGCACCTTGAGCAATTGCAGCACCCGCTGCATGTAGCCCAGCATTTACTTTTTCTCCAAATGTTGTTCCTTGAATTTGTTTAGCAATTGTTGCTTTGTTTTTTAACTGTTTTGTTGTATCCGAAGCTTTGCTAACATTTTGGGCCAAGGTAATTGAACTTACAAATAACAAGGCTAATATTGATAAATACGTTTTCATAATGTTTAATTTTTAGATTTATATTGTTTAATTACTAGTATATCAAGCAGATGCTAATTTTGTTACCCCTACCTTCTGTTTTTTGTTGATTTCGTTGTTGTGGCTAATCGTTCTTACTCCTAACTAGAATTAGAATCGTTCCATATTGACTTTAAATTCGTCACCTAGTTTTTATAGCACTATTTTTGATATATCAATACCATTAAATAACTAAGAAAATGAAAGACATTATTCGTGCGAAGTGCTTAATTTCATCAGATGTAGAGGCACTTATTAACCAGCAAATTAAAAAAGAAGCTCATTCTTCTGCTATTTATCTTTCAATGGCATCTTGGTGCAATCGTAATGGATACGATTTTTCTTCTGATTACTTTTTTAAGCAGGCCGAAGAGGAAAGAATGCATCAACTTAAATTCTATAAATACGTATTAGATATGGGTGGTACAGCTATATCACCTGAAACTACCAATATTAAAATTGAATATAACTCATTTCGTGAGGTTTTTGAAGAGGCATTAGATCAAGAGATCAGTGTTACCCAATCTATC
>DATJDT010000139.1:0-2062 GCA_035497275.1 Pedobacter sp. | reverse complement strand
AAATGCTTCTCTAATTTTGACGTCGTTGTGATGTAAAAATGTATTCATCTCTTACATATTATTTGTGTTACATTATTTGCAATTTTCGTGTTTTAAAGCTTGCTGATATTTTTAAATTTGAGTCCAGATGATTCTTTCATTTCGCTATAATTTATTACTTTTTATCCAAACCAACCTTTATTTGATTTGCTTCTTTTCCCTCCAAGCCCCAAAGTACCCAATAAGTTTCTGACTATAACGGGTGTTGCAGTTCGAACAATAGTCTTTACAGCGGAACTATTGACTATATTTTCTAAAAATCCACCAATCGTTGATTTTTCGTTTTCTTGAGGGACCATTTTACTACTTTTCTTTGGATCAGCTAATTTCTGCTCTCCAGGATTAGCTGTTGATTCGTTCTTTACATCAGGAATATTACCTGAAGCTTGCTCAAGTTTTTCGGTCAGGATTTCATAAGCACTTTCTCTATCTATTGTCCCGTTATATTTTGCGACTAGCTTTGAATGACTTACAATATTATCAATTTCACCTTCTGTCAATACATCCATACGGCTCCGTGGAGTACACATCATCACATGAGCAAGCGGTGTCGGAATTCCTTTTTCATTTAAAAGAGTAACGAGCGCTTCTCCAATTCCCAACTGGGTTATTACGTCTTCTGTTTTATAGAATGTAGTCTCAGGATAGTTTTGAGCAGTTTGCTTGATTACCTGGCGATCATTTGCAGTAAATGCACGCAATGAATGTTGAATTTTTAAACCAAGCTGGCCTAAGACACTTGCAGGTACGTCCATTGGGTTTTGGGTACAAAAATAAATTCCTATTCCTTTAGAGCGAATCAATTTAATTACTGTATTTATTTGATCAAGCAAGGCTTTGCTTGCTTCTTCAAAAATCAGATGTGCCTCATCAATAAAAATAATAAGTTTTGGCTTATCTATATCGCCCACTTCAGGACAAACGGAATAAAGTTCTGCCAGCATCTGAAGCATGAAAGTCGAGAACAATTTTGGTTTGTCCTGTATGTCATTTACCCTTAATATGCTGATCATTCCCCGGCCATCATCACTTATGCGCATTAGATCTTCCACTTCGAAGCTCTTTTCGCCAAAGAAAAGATCCGCGCCTTGCTGTTGTAATTCTATTACTTTTCTTAGAATAGTTCCTGTAGAGGTTGTAGAAATATTTCCATAAGAAGCCTGCAACTCTGCTTTTCCCTCATTCCCTACATATTGCAATACTTTTATAAAATCCTTTAAGTCTATCAGCGGCATTTTCTGATCATCACAATACTTAAAGATCATCGCCACCATACCGCCTTGCGTATCATTTAGTCCTAATATTTTAGTAATTAGAATAGGACCAAACTCAGAAACAGTAGCCCTGATCCTTACACCTTTTTGATTGCTCAGTGTCAGTAAGTCCACCGGAAATGTGCACGGCTTATAATCCATCTTCAGTTTTTGATAACGCAATGTTATCTTATCATTTACTGTTCCTGCTGCTGCAATACCACTTAGATCCCCTTTTATATCCATCAATAAACAAGGCACACTTGCATCGCTTAGTCCTTCCGCTATCATCTGAAAAGATTTTGTTTTACCTCCACCGGTAGCACCAGCCACCAGGCCATGTCGATTCATTGTGGAAAGTGGAAGAAAAATTTCGGCCTCCGGTATTACTTCGCCGTCCAGCATTCCGGCGCCTATCTTTATCGTTTCACCTTTAAAAGTATATCCGTTTTTTATAGCTTCAATAAAAGTTTGTTTATTGTCCATCTGCTTAATTTTTTTCGGAAAGTTACAACCTCAAATCAAAAAAATCATAAGATTGTTTTAACTTTTAAGTGCATACATTTATCGCTTATAATTTGTGGCATTAAATATGTAAAACAATCTTTATAAAAAACAAATACCTTTAAACAGAATTAAATAAAAAATTATGGAAAATAGTAAACCTAAAATTCTATTATGTGAAGACGACCCTAATCTTGGAATGGTATTGAAAAACTATCTTGAACTGAACGACTATGATGTAGTACTAGAAAGAGATGGCAGGCTTG
>DATJDT010000138.1:0-11425 GCA_035497275.1 Pedobacter sp. | reverse complement strand
CGGTATTCAAATAAGGGGAAATGGGGCAGAAAGTTACGCAGATCTGAGTGAGAATACCTTCCATAAGGTTAGCAAAGATCCTCTCTCTACTTTTTCTATTGATGTAGATGCGGCATCTTATAGCAACGTAAGGAGGTTTATCAATAACGGAAATCTACCGCCAAAAGATGCGGTAAGAATAGAAGAAATGATCAATTATTTCGATTATGATTACGCACAACCAAAGGGAAATGATCCAGTAAATATCGAAACTGAGCTCGCTCCAGCACCCTGGAATAATCAACACCGCTTGGTTAAAATTGGATTAAAAGCAAAAACTATTGACACCGACAATTTACCTGCCTCCAATCTCGTGTTCTTAATTGATGTTTCTGGATCAATGAACGCTGCCAATAAATTGCCCTTGTTAGTTTCTTCATTTAAATTATTAACAGATCAACTTCGTGCAAAAGACAAGGTAGCTATTGTAGTATACGCAGGTAATTCGGGCTTGGTGTTACCGTCTACCTCTGGCGATGCTAAAACAACAATTAAAGAGGCATTGAATAAGCTCGATGCAGGAGGCTCGACCGCTGGTGGTGAAGGCATCCAATTAGCCTATAAAGTAGCCAGCGAAAATTTCATTAAAGGAGGTAACAATAGAATTATTTTAGCAACGGATGGCGACTTTAACGTAGGCGCAAGTAGCGATCACGATATGGAACGCCTCATTGAGGAAAAACGAAAAACAGGAATATTCCTAACTGTTTTAGGATATGGAATGGGGAACTATAAAGATAGCAAAATGGAAATCTTAGCTAATAAAGGGAATGGGAATTATGCTTATATAGATAACATCAACGAAGCCAGAAAAGTACTGGTAAATGAATTTGGCGGCACGTTGTTTACTGTAGCAAAGGATGTAAAACTGCAGATAGAATTTAATCCTTCAAAAGTGCAGGCCTACCGATTAATTGGGTATGAAAATAGAATGCTGAAAGACGAAGATTTTAACAATGATTTAAAAGACGCTGGCGAAATGGGATCTGGACATACAGTAACCGCATTATATGAAATTATTCCTGTTGGAGTGAAAAGTAATTTCGCCGGACTAGTTGATGATCTAAAATATCAAAAGGTACCAAAACCAGTGGTTTCTAACGAAAGTAATGAGATGCTCACCATTAAATTACGCTATAAAAAACCAGATGAAAGTGAGAGCAAAAGCATGCAGAAAATAGTAATGGACAATGTAAAAGCCAAAACGAGCGACAATTTTAGATTCGCCGCTGCCGTTGCCGAGTTTGGCATGCTTTTACGAGAGTCTAACTTTAAACAAGACAGTAGCTATCCTCAAATAATTGAATTAGCTAGTGGCGCATTGGGAACCGATAAAGAAGGTTATCGATCAGAATTTTTGAAATTGGCAAAATCTACTCACTTAATGGCAAGAGATTTGCTTACTATTGCAAAAGAAAAGTAGGTTTTTATACTTTTCTTTTTAAAAATGCGTCATTGCGTACCTCGCAATGACGCCATTTTAATTTTAGTGAAAAACGAACAACATACAACAGATTATGAAAAAGATTAGTGTTTATTTGCTAGCTATTGCACTTATTTCCTTCAGCGGTTGCGATATACAAAGCCAGAACAAAATAGGAAGTATTTTAAAGCAAATTCCAACCAATGGCAACCCAACTGCCTTAGAAATTGGCGCTGGTCTTAAGCAAGCTTTAGAAATCGGAACTTCTCATGGCGCTGACCAGCTTTCGGCAAAAGATGGTTTTCTAGGTAACCTAGCTGTGAAAATTTTATTTCCGCCAGAAGCACAGAAAGTAGAAAAAACATTAAGAAGTTTAGGCTTAAATTCATTGGCCGACAATGTAATTTTAAGTATAAACCGAGCTGCAGAAGATGCTGCAAAAGAAGCTAAGCCAATTTTCATTTCGGCCATTAAACAAATGACCATTACTGATGCAACCAATATTTTGTTAGGCAATAAAGATGCGGCAACAAGTTATTTCAAAAGAGTTACTACTACCCAGCTTTTACAGAAATTTGAACCGGCAATTACTGCAAGCTTAAATAAAGTTGGCGCCACAAAATATTGGGGCGATGCAGCTACTGCCTATAATAAAATTCCTTTGGTTAAACCTGTAAATACAAACCTCTCTAATTACGTAGCTCAAAAAGCCATTGATGGCATGTTTTATCAAGTAGCCCAAGAAGAGCTAAAAATTAGAGAAAACATTGGCGCCCGCTCTACTAGCCTATTACAAAAGGTATTTGGCTATGCAGATTCAAAAAGGTAAGGATTAAATTCTTAAGCTAGTCGACATTCTTCCTACTTGCTTTGCATTTGCTTCGAGACACATTCGAACAAGCGAGGCATCAGCTGTATACATGATAGGTACCAAATAAACACTGAGTCCCAGTTGAGTCCCACTTGAGTCCCAGTTGAGTCCCACTTTTATATAAAAAACTCGGACTCAACTGGGATTTTACTTAGCCTCAATTACTGAACATGGTTAATCATTCTCAAAGCAGGCAATAACCTGTCTCGAAGCTGGGATAGCGCTGTTACGATAAAGTGCTTTAGGTTTTGCTGTTAATTGACAACTGCAAAATAATACCGCCAGCTGATAACTGCAAACTGTTTTGTTTTTCGGCTTATTTTAAGGTACTTTTACCCAGTATTTTACAACATAAATAAACATTGGATTTCAAAGATTTTAATTTTAACCCTGGACTTTTAGAGGGTTTACTGGCAATGGGGTTTAAAAACGCTACGCCTATACAACAACAAGCTATTCCGCTTATTTCAGCAAAAAAAGACCTTATTGCTTGTGCACAAACAGGAACTGGGAAGACAGGCGCCTTTTTATTGCCTATCATGAATATGCTTACCGAAAACCACGATAGGCACAATACTACGTTAATTCTTACCCCTACCCGAGAGCTTGCACAACAAATCGATTTGCAGGTTGAAGCTCTTTCGTACTTTACCAACATCAGCTCATTAACTGTTTTTGGTGGCGGCGACGGTATTGCCTATGAGCAGCAAAAACGTTCGATGCGAGAAGGTGTAGATATTATTATAGCTACTCCCGGCCGACTAATTGCGCATCTTTCATCGGGTCTTTTAAAAATGGATCAATTGCAGTATTTAGTGCTTGACGAGGCTGATCGTATGCTCGACATGGGCTTTTACGAAGATATTATGAAGATTGTTGGTTATTTACCAAAGACCCGACAAACGGTGATGTTCTCTGCAACTATGCCGCCAAAAATTAGAACCTTGGCGGCTAAGCTGTTAAACGAACCTGAATCTATCAGTCTCGCCATTTCAAAACCTGCAGAAGGAATTAATCAACAAGTATATCTTGTTTTTGACGAACAAAAAGTACCTCTGTTAACTGAGATTCTTAAATCTGCAACGTATAAACGCATTATTGTTTTTGCTGGCCGAAAAGAGAAGGTTAAAGAATTGGGGAAAGTCTTCAAAAAACTAGGTTTAAAGGCCGCAGCCTTCCATAGCGATCTAGAGCAGAAAGAACGTGAAGCAATTATGTTAGATTTTAAAAACAGCAAGCTCAATGTAATTATTGGGACAGATGTTTTAAGTAGAGGCATTGATGTAACTGGGATTGATTTGGTAATTAACTATGATGCTCCTCAAGATCCGGAAGATTACATTCACAGAATTGGAAGAACTGCGAGAGCAGAAACTACTGGTACCGCAATAACTCTGGTAAACAATAAGGATAAACGCAAATTAGCAAATATCGAAAAGCTAATCGAGCGCCAAATTGATAGGATGTCTATACCCGAGCATTTAGGAGAAGCCCCTTCAGCAGATGCTGCTCCGGAACGTAAACCCCATCCTAAAAAGAAGAAATTTTTTAAAAAGAAACCTAAGGCTAGTCCACAGTCATAAGTTATTAGGCTGGGTTCGGGGGTTGACAAAAAAATTTAATCTTAGCCTCAAATTGCTTACCTTTAGGTATGCAAAACCTCCCCCCTTTAGCTGAACGGATGCGTCCTCAAAATCTGGACGAATATGTTGGTCAGAAACATTTGGTGGGTAAAGATGCTGTTTTACGCAAAGCGATAGAGAGCGGTCAGTTACCCTCCATGATTTTTTGGGGCCCTCCTGGAGTGGGGAAAACCACCTTGGCTTATATCATTTCTCAAAACTTAGACCGTCCTTTTTTTAATTTAAGTGCCATTAATTCGGGCGTTAAAGATATTAGGGAAGTAATCGATAAAGCAGCGGCTTTAAAAGATAGCTTTTTAGGCCTGCCTATTCTTTTTATTGATGAGATCCACCGATTTAGCAAGTCACAACAAGATAGCTTATTAGGCGCAGTAGAGCGTGGATTGGTGACCTTAATTGGGGCAACGACCGAAAATCCTTCCTTTGAAGTTATTTCGGCGCTCCTTTCAAGATGTCAGGTTTATATTTTACAAGCGCTAAGTGAGGAAGAATTAACTGGTCTTTTACAAAGTGCAATAACAAAGGACGAAGTTTTAAAAGAAAAGAAAATCGAGCTTAAAGAGCATGAAGCTTTAATACGGCTTTCTGGAGGGGATGCCAGAAAATTGCTCAATGTACTTGAAATTGCCATTAATGGGATTGGGGGGAGCGAAATTACGCTGACAAACGAGAACGTGCTTAACCATGCCCAGCAAAATCTTGCTTTATACGATAAAGCTGGTGAGCAACATTATGATATTATTTCCGCCTTTATCAAATCCATTCGAGGCAGTGATCCAAACGCAGCGGTTTATTGGTTAGCTAGGATGATTGAAGGAGGAGAAGACCCGTTATTTATTGCCCGAAGATTATTAATTCTTTCTTCTGAGGATATAGGTAATGCCAATCCCAATGCGCTTTTATTAGCAAATAATTGCTTTAACGCAGTAAACGTGATTGGCTTCCCAGAATCTAGAATAATTTTATCACAATGTGTAACTTACTTAGCCTCATCACCTAAGAGCAATGCTGCTTATGAAGCAATAAATAAAGCACAGGCCTTAGTGAAACAAACAGGCAATTTGCCAGTCCCATTACATATCCGTAATGCACCAACCAAACTGATGAAAAATATTGGCTATGGAAAGGACTATCAATATTCACATGGTTATGAAGGAAATTTCTCGGCACAAGAATATTTTCCCGAGCAATTAAGCGGAACAAAACTATATGATCCTGGAAAAAATCCTGCGGAAGACAAATTAAGAGAAAAATTAAAACAGAATTGGAAAGATAAATACAACTATTAACATGCTATCAACTTTTTTAAATCAACAGTGGAAAGATTTTTGGCGCAGCCGAAATAGAGGTGGTAGTATTGCTGCCCAAATTTTATTGGGATTCTTTATGCTTTACTTTTTGGCTGTCGCAGTTGGAGCTGGCTTTAGCATGCCTTTTCTCTTGCCAAAGATCTTCCCTAATCAAGATGCCATCGTTAGTTTTAACGGTTTAATCTTGTATTATTTTGCGTTCGATTTTTTAATGCGATTGCAATTACAAGAATTGCCAACTTTGAGTATTATCCCTTACCTCCATTTACGGATACCCAAAATTAAGATTATTAATTTCTTAAATGTTAAGGCCTTGTTCTCCGCATTTAATATTATACCGATTTTTGTCTTCTTTCCATTCTGCTTGATGAAAATTCTTGGGATGCATGGATTTTTTGTCACATTGATGTATATGATCTCCATTCTTTCCATCACCCTATTTAACAATTATTTAATCTTATACATCAAACGGAAGTCGATCTCCAATTTAGGCTATACCCTTGGTGGAATTGCACTTATAGGTGGTTTTGCTGCTTTAGAGTACTACAAGGTTATTTCTATCATGGCTGCGTCCAATTATGTTTTTAAAGCGTTAATCCAATATCCATATTTAGGTTTCGGTTTTACGCTATTTGCCTATGTAATCTTTAGGATAAATGCTACCTATTTAACTCAAAATCTATACATAGAAGAATTAAGCAAAAAGCAAGAGAAAAAAGTGAGCACTGATTACGCCTTTTTGAACCGATTTGGTAAGGTTGGTGAATTAGCAGCATTAGAATTAAAACTTATTCTTCGACATAAACGTTCGAGAACTACGGTATTAATGGGTTTCTTTTTTTTATTGTATGGCTTTATTTTCTATAAAGAAAAAGCACTCAATAGAGATGCCTTTGGAATGATGATATTTGGTGCTATTTTTATGACTGGATTTAGCATCTTGAGTTATGGACAATTTATGTTTGCTTGGCAAAGCGCTCATTTCGATGGTTTATTGGTTAATAAAATTGATTTTAAAGATTATATCAAGGCTAAATTTTTATTATTTACAATTGCCTGTACCATTACTACGGTTTTAGCAAGTTTCTATTTTTTTATTAGTCCGAAATTATTATTGCTACAACTAGCGGCCTACTTATATAACATTGGCTTTAGCACTGTTCTAGTACTTTTTTTAGCCACTTTTAACTATAAAAGGATTGACATTACTAAAAGCGCCACCTTTAATTATCAAGGTGTGGGCGCCAGTCAATGGATCCTCATGATTCCATTTATGCTTGTACCTTATCTTTTTTACTTGCCATTTAATTTATTCAACAAGCCGTTTTGGGGTTTGATTGCGATTGGTGTATTTGGGCTCGCTATGTTACTAACACGTAGTTTCTGGATAAACCTAATTATTAAAAGATTTGAAAAACAACGATATAAAATAGCCGAAGGCTTTAGAGAATAATATGTATGTTAGAAATTAAACAATTAACGAAAACCTATGGTGCGAAAACCGTAGTTAGCATTGATCGATTAACTATCCGTGCGGGCGAAACGATTGGCTTAGTTGGCAATAACGGAGCTGGTAAAACAACGCTTTTCAGAATGTTATTAGACCTTATTAGGCCCGATAGTGGTGAGATTTTATCGAAAGATAAAAATGTAGCAAAAAACGACGATTGGAAAAATTATACGGCATCTTATTTGGATGAGGGTTTTTTGATCGATTACCTAACACCTGAAGAATATTTCATCTTTATTGGGAGTCTACATAATTTAAGTGTTGCTGATGTTAATACCTACATGATGCAGTATGCTGAGTTCTTTAACGGCGAAATCTTAAACAGTGGTAAATATATTAGGGATTTTAGTAAGGGCAACCAGAATAAAGTAGGAATTGCGGCAGCATTAATGCAAAAACCAGAAATTCTAATTTTGGATGAACCCTTCGCTAACCTAGACCCCACTACCCAGATTAGACTTAAATCACTCTTAAAATCACTGAAAACAACCGAGCGGCTAACCACTTTAATTTCGAGTCACGATTTAAATCATGTAACTGATGTATGCGATCGAATTATTCTCCTAGAAAAAGGATTGGTCATTAAAGATTTCTATACCGACGAAAATACGTTAAAAGAGCTAGAAGCTTACTTCTCAGAATAGGATTATTTTACGGTTTGGCTGATTGAATGACGATCAGCTTTTGTAACAATTGTATAGTAAAATGGTCAGCCGCATCATAACCCCTTGGTTTGGTAGCGACCATTTTGCATATAGATTATAGCTATTCAACCACTTAGCTTATAAATCCTTGCTTTCTTTAATATTGGCATACGCTTTGAATAGGGGTTTATTATATACACTAAATTTTTAACGACATGATGACTTCAAAATTCAAAATAGCTACCCTAAGTATCGCTTTATCACTAGGTGCCATGACCTTTCAAGGTTGTGACAGTTTAACTAATACTCAAAAAGGTGCAGGCATTGGTGCCGCAGCTGGCGGTGTAATTGGTGGGATTATTGGTAAAAAAGCTGGGAACACGGCTGTTGGCGCTATTATTGGCGCGGCTGTTGGGGGTACAGCTGGTGGTTTTATCGGGAAAAGAATGGATAAGCAAGCGGCTGAAATCCAAAATGCTATTCCTAATGCCGAGGTTATTAGAGAAGGTGAAGGAATTATTGTAAAATTTGATAGCGGTATTTTATTCGACTTCGATAAATATGCATTAAAAGATGCAGCGAAACAAAATATCCAATCTTTAGCAAGCTCATTAACCCAATATCCAGGTACAGATATTAAAGTAATCGGCCATACAGATAGTCGTGGTACCGAAGAGTATAACATGGGCTTATCTGAAAGAAGAGCAGCAGCTGTAAAAGCTTATGCAGTTTCACAAGGTGTACCTAGCTCACGTTTAATAACGATGGGTAAAGGATTTGCTGAGCCTATTGGAGATAATGCGACAGAAGCAGGTAGAGCTGAGAACAGAAGGGTTGAGATTGTTATTGTTGCGAATGATCAATTGAAAAAAGAAGCTGCTTCAAAAAGCAAGTAAGCTTAAGACTTTATACTATCTACTTATAAACGTAAAGCCCTGTTACAATTAATTTTGTAGCAGGGTTTTTGCGTTTTGGGGTACTTTACCTAGAGAAAAAGTGAAAATACATAGAAAACGATTAAACTAGTATGGTAGCTAATTATCCTATACTAGGAATAAATATCTTCAAAATAAGTAATCGCCAAACCTTTAAGCAACAGTTCTTGTTCCATCAATGCATAAGAAGGAACTTGCTTAACTAATTTCCAATGTGGCCATCCATCTTGATCCAAACCTTCTAGTTCGTAAAACCCCATTTCACTTAATAACCTGCAAGTGGCAATATGCATTAACTCTTCCTTTTGACGTTTGCTGTATTTACCTGGCCCCTTGCCTAATTCTTGCACCCCAATTAAAAATAACACGACCTTTAAATCTGGTGTATCTGAATCAAATTCCGATGAGATCTTGTCTTGTAAAGTTTTCCATTTGGCATGTATTTCTGCTGGTTTCATAAGTAGTTTTTTATATTTTTATTGCCTTATGGAATAACCTATTGTAACTATTTGCTTTATTGGTAATAGGTAATTTCATGTTACAAATATACTTTTATGACAAAGAGTTTAACGCACATATAAGTCAAATTTTTAGCTTTGTTAAATGAACACTAAAATCAACACTGGCCTACTTGCTTTCGGAATGTCTGGGAAGGTATTTCATGCACCGTTTGTGGATGCACATCCTGGTTTTAATTTGCATGCCATCACTGAGCGCAACCATAAATTAGCGAAAAACGATTATCCTTCAATTATTAGCTACAATACTATTGACGACCTAATTGCGGATGAAACGATAGAATTAGTGATTATTAATACACCTAGTTTTACCCATTATGAATATGCAAAAAAAGCACTATTAGCTGGGAAGCATATTTTAGTAGAAAAACCATTTACAGCAACTTCAGCGCAAGCAAAAGAACTCTTCAATTTGGCGAAAAGTGTTGGAAAGAAGGCGTTAGTTTATCAGAACAGGCGATATGATAGCGGCTTTAATGCCGTGAAGAAAGTAATTGACAGCGGACAGTTAGGTAAACTTGTGGAAGTACATTTTCGTTATGACCGATATAGAAACGAAATTGGTCCAAAATATTTTAAAGAAGAGCCTTATGCGGCAAGTGGTTTATCGTATGATTTAGGTCCACATTTGCTAGATCAAGCCATTAGTTTGTTTGGGAAACCTGAAAAATTCCATAAAGTATTAGGTAAACACCGTGAGCATACTAAGGTGGACGATTATTTTACCATTCATTTAAGTTATCCGAATGATTTAAATGTATTTTTAACGGCAAGTATGTTAGTTGCCGAAATTAAAGATGCTTTTGTGGTGAATGGCATGATGGGCTCCTTTAATAAAAACCATGCCGATGTACAAGAAGAGCAATTATTAAATGGGATGAAGCCAACTGATGAAAGATATGGCATTGAGAACCCTGTAGATGCTGGGCGGTTAACTTTAGTAACAAAAGATGGCGGCAGAGCTACAACGGTAACTCCATCAGAAAAAGGAGATTATATGGGCATATTTGAGGCTGTTTATCAAAATATAGTTAAGGATGTTCCCTATCCAATTACTGAAGAGGATATTTTAGCGCAACTGGAGATCTTAGAAAGTTAGCCTTGGGCGCAACACCTAGTATGCGGGTTTTACTGTAAACACTCCCCACAAGGGCAATTAAAAATTCTGTGGGAGATTCAATATGGGGAATATGTCCCACGCCATCAAATTCAATCAGTTTTGCTCCTGGTATTTTTGCGGCAGTTAGTTTCCCTAATAATTGATATTGGCCATGTTGGGCTTGCTGACTAGGAGTTAGCAAGCCCTTTCCAACAATTGTTCTATCTTCTCTGCCAATAAAAAGCACCGTTGGTACTTTTAGATTTGTAAACTCATAAACTACCGGTTGTTCATAGATCATCATAAATGTCATTGCGGCTACTTTTGCCCACCTGGGATAATCTGAACTTAGCGTTACACCGGCAGCAATACGAACGAGTTCATCATATTCAGGCTTCCAAAGGGTGAAATAAGTTCTATAATAGGCTTTAATGCTTTGAGCGGTTGATTTTAGTTCCGTTTGATATTGCTTTTCTACGCCTACATAAGGCACAAAAGTCTTATAATCTTCTAATCCGATGGGGTTCTCTAGCAATAATTTCTCTGTTCTTTCGGGATGCTGCAGGGCAAAGCGAGTAGCAAGCATGCCACCCATGGAATGACCAAGAATAATTGATTTGTCGATGTTTAAAGAATCCAATAGCAGTTTATTCCATTCGGCCATTTGACTAAAGCTGTAGCTGATCAGTGCTTTGGATGATTTACCAAAACCAATCTGATCAGGAACTATAACCCTAAAGCCTTCATTGCTTAGCGCTTGAATTACTTCGGTCCAATAATAACCCCCGAAATTCTTACCATGAAACAGCATCACTGTTCTGCCGTTAGGAGCAGTTGTTGAAGCCACGTCCATATAAGCCATTTTTAAATCTTGACCCTCTGTGTTGATGTTAAAGTAACTGATAGGATAAGCATACTTTACACTTTCGAGGGTAATTGAGAGTGTATCTTGTTTTTGTGCTTTTACAACAAAGCTTAGCAAAAAGAAGGTGAGGAAAAATAGGTAAGAAAATTTAGGCATAGCGATGTTATTGCTTGGTATAAACAATAATTACGCCATTTTGTGTTTAATTTAGCCTAGTAGCCAGCAAAACACGAGTGCTAAGAGAATTAGAAAAATCATATGTTAGGTTTTAAAATTCACTGGGTGAAAATTAAGACTTACGAAGTTTGTAAAAGAAACTACGTAAGTCTACTATATTATTTTTTATACATCTGGTTTAGATTAACTGCGGGCATTTGCACCAAAGTTTTATCAGAAAGCTTACCTGTACAATTAGCAATTTCCATATTCTCGAACTTTACATCTGCAAAATCTGAAGTATTTAAGGCTAAATTCTTAATGGAATTCTTTTTGTCCTTATCAGGCCCTCCGGTAATTTCGATGGTACAATTTCCTGCGCTAGTAATGGAAACATTTTCAAATGAATTAT
>DATJDT010000137.1:0-4939 GCA_035497275.1 Pedobacter sp. | reverse complement strand
AATAGCAACAGCTACATTTAAGAAACTCGGCTGGTCTATTTTACCCCAAGCTGCTGTTTCATATATTGATGATTTAAGTTGTATAGTTCCCACTCTCTCTGCGAGCAAATTTAACGCATCATCGATCAATTTTTCACGATTACCCAAATTACTCCCAAGTAACAAATGCACAGTATTTTTATCTGATAGCATAGTAAGTCTTCTATTTTATATATTTACAAATTAAATACATTAATTCGCACATGAGAGAATTTTTTAAATATGTTTTCGCAACGGTTGTTGGTATAGTGATCTCCACTGTAATCTTGTTTATGTTGTTTTTTGTCATCATGATAGCTATCGTATCCAGCGTAGGTGAAGAGAAAAAAGTAATCGTAAAAAATAACTCAATTCTATATCTTAATCTTGATCAAGAAATTAAAGAGCGTACTCCCGAGAATTCTCTTGCTGGTTTGCCAATTTTTGGCGGCGGTGACGAAAAAGCGATTGGCTTCAACGATTTAATTAAAGCCTTAAAAGTTGCTAAAACGGATAACAAAATTGATGGGGTTTACATTAACGTAAGTTCCCCAAATGCAGGAATGGCAACAATGCTTGAGGTTAGGAATGCTATTCTTGATTTCAAAACAAGTAGAAAACCAGTAATTGCTTACAGCGAAGTTTATTCTCAAGGAGCTTATTATTTGGCTTCGGCAGCAAGTAAAGTATATTTAAACCCACAAGGGGGATTAGAATTTAAGGGATTTAGCTCAGAACTTACTTTTTTTAAAGGTGCACTTGATAAATTAGGCATCGAAGCACAAATTATCAGAGTAGGTAATTATAAGAGTGCAGTAGAGCCCTTTATCAATACTAAAATGAGCGATTATAACCGTAAGCAAGTAACGGCTTATGTTGGTGGTCTATATCAAACTTTTTTAAACGGGATTTCGACTAGTAGAAACGTAAGTATTGAAGATCTTAGAATGATTGCTGATGCCTATAAAATTCAACAACCACAAGATGCTTTAAACTATAAATTAATAGACGGCCTTAAATATAAAGATGAGTTGCTTGACGAATTAAAAGCTTTAACAAAAAAGGATAAAAAAAGCAGCATAGATATTATTAGCATTAATGATTATGCAGCAAATTTACCCTCGAACAGCACCCATACTGGTAAAAATAGCATAGCAGTAATTTATGCTAATGGCGATATAGTTGGTGGCGAGGGCTCAGATGAACAAATAGGTTCGGAGCGAATCTCCAGAGCAATTAGAAAAGCTAGACTTGACGATAATATCAAAGCGATTGTTTTACGTGTAAATTCTGGAGGTGGCAGTGCATTAGCCTCTGAGGTAATCTGGAGAGAAATGGAATTGAGTAAAAAAGTAAAGCCAGTAATCGCTTCTTTTGGTGATGTAGCAGCTTCAGGAGGCTATTATATTGGCTGTGCTGCCGATAGTATATTTGTACAGCCAAATACCATCACAGGATCTATCGGAGTGTTTGGGATTATTCCAAATTTCCAGAATTTATTGAACAATAAACTGGGAATTACATTTGACGGCGTTAAAACTGGTCAGTATGCCGATATCATGAGCGTAAATAGACCATTAACCGCCGGAGAACGCTTTATTATCCAAAATGGAGTAAACCACATATATGATACTTTTTTGGGCCGTGTAGCCGGGGGCAGAAAGAAAACAAAAGCGCAAATCGATAGCATTGGCGGTGGCCACGTTTGGATTGGTACCGACGCGATAAAGAATGGCCTTGCCGATCGATTAGGTAGTTTCAATGATGCCATTAAATCAGCTGCTAAAAAAGCAAGATTAAGCGACTACAAAATCGTAGAATATCCAGAAAAAATTGATCCTTTAAAATCTTTATTGTCCAATGCAAAAGACAATATCAGCATCTACTACACCAAAAAAGAATTGGGCGACAATTACTTACTGTATAAACAAATGCAAAAAGCAATCACCAATTCAGGTATGCAGGCCAAAATGGATTATGAGATAAAAATTAAATAAGATTAAATCCTCATCTTAAAGTGATAGACTATGCAATGAACCGCCTTTTTCCCAAAGCCTATCTATTTTCTTTTCAACGGCTTCATCTCTCACCAATTCTGGAGCATGATGTGGTTTTTTTCTAGCATCGATAATTATTGAGCCATTGCAGCCCCAATGCTTATTGGTTGTAAAAGAACCAACACCAAATAAATCGGCAGCGGGATTACTCCTCGTAAAGGTTACCCACACTAGGTTATTAATTGTTGCTGCCGTAAACTCCGAATCATCACAAACTACTATTAAAGGCAATCCGGTTAAATCCTGGGTTTGCAAACTTAAAGTAAGTGCGTCCATTTCTTTAGCACGCTCCGAAACATTATTAAAAGGCTTAGCATTTAGTACCAGTATTCCAGGGATCGCAATTCTTGGAATACTAAACCCATCTGGCAATATAATTTCAGCAGGAAACTCCTGCCACAAGGTTCTTTTCTGATTCCCAGCAGCAGCGAATACTACTTTAGAACCTGTATTTAATCCGTCGCCAGAATAATCTAGCGTATCAATTGTAGTGTTGGTATAAAAATGTAAATCTTTACTTAAATCTATGCGCTCTAATACATGTTGTAAAAATGAAGCAATATCTGTTGTACGTAATTGCTCATTATCTTCCCTAGCAGCAACAAATAGATACTTGGCTAGGCTTAACTGATTTTTACCTAAAATATGATTTGCAATGGTTAGGATTTCCTGCGGTTTTCTGTCTTTTAAAAAAGGCGTATAACGCTCGCTACCAATTGCGAATAACAATGGGTGTACTCCAGCAGCATCAACAGCATTTACTTCTTTTAAGCCCGGTATTTCTTGCGGAATAGCAGAGCCAGTAATCTCATGGATCAATGCACCAAAACTAGTGTCCTCTTGAGGGGGCCTACCAACTACGGTAAACGACCATATGGCATCTTTTTTATGGTATACATTATGCACCTTCATTAAGGGAAAAGGATGGGTTAAACTATAATAGCCCAAATGATCGCCAAAAGGTCCCTCTGGCTTATTTTGTTGGGGATAAACAGTCCCAGTAATTACAAAGTCGGCATCTGCAGAAATACAAAACCCTTCCTCATCATAAAAATATCTGAACCTGCGGTTACCCAGAGCCCCCGCAAAGGTTAATTCCGACAATCCTTCTGGCAAAGGCATTACTGCTGCTAAAGGATGAGATGGTGGTCCGCCTACAAATATACTAACTTTTAAAGGCATACCTTTGGCATTTGCCTTAGCTTGATGAACACCAATACCTCTATGAATTTGGTAATGCAAACCAATTTCTTGATCAGTTATATAATCATTTCCCGCTAATTGGATGCGATACATTCCTAAATTCCCGTTCATTACGCCGGGTTTATCTATATCTTCGGTAAAAACTTGTGGCATTGTCACAAACGGACCACCATCCATTGGCCAATTAACTATTTGAGGTAAACTAGCAATGGTAGTTTTGGCAAAGGTTTGCTTAAATAGCGACTGTTTTAAAGGCAGTGCTGATAAGGCCGTTAAAGTAGTTCCAGCATAAGCCAATGGGTTTTTTAGCGCCTTCATTGGATCCGAACGAAGATCAACTAATTGCTTAATCTTCGCTAAGCTATCGCGGAACATAAATTTAGACCGTTCTAACGTACCAAAAAGATTAGAAACTGCTTTGAATTTACTACCTTTTATGTTTTCAAATAATAAAGCTGGACCTTGATTTTCGTAAACCCTCAAATGTATTGCCGCCATTTCGAGATAAGGATCTACCTCTTCGGTTATACGGATTAACTGTCCATTTTTTGCTAAGTCTTCAACACAGGCTGCTAAGCTTTTGTATCCCATGTTCAAAGATAAGCTGTATTTGTGAGAAAATTATTTTTTCCCTGCAAACGATCCCAACATCCAAGTAGTTTTTTCCTTAAATTGCATAAATCTGTTCACCATATCATTCGACCCATCATCCCCTGCTTCATCTGTTGCTTTAAGCAAGTCTCTTTCAATCTCAATTAGCTTCGCCATGTCATCCAAAATAGCCTCAACCATAACCATATCATTCATACCTATGGTATCAATTTCTTTGATAACTGATTCTTTAATATAATCTGCAAATCGGCTATGGGGAGGTTTACCTAGCGTTAATACTCGCTCTGCTATTTCATCAATAGTTAATTGCGCATTTGTATATAATTCTTCGAATTTTAGATGCAGTGTAAAAAAGTTTTGACCCTTAATATTCCAATGGCAACCCCTTAGTTTTTGATAATGAATATGATAATTAGCTAGATAGTCGTTTAACATATCTACTACAGGCTTAACTGCTTTTTCGTTTAGGCTGATTTCTTTAGCGTTCATAATGAAGATTAATTTTTAGTTACAACAAACATACCATTAAAATGGTTTTAAAATCAATTTCGCTAACAATAAGAAGCAATATATTATCGTTTAAGATAGCATACGACCATAAAATATATTATTCGTATAATTGTACCTCCAAATATTTGAAATTATTTAATGCATAAACTATATACGCTATTACTGGCTGCCCTACTTGCAAACACTTCGGTTTCTTTAGCCAGCAACACCATTGATTCAATAGGGGTTGAAAATCATAAAGGCAAAAAAGTGATTATCTATAAGGTTGAGCCAAAAGAAACTTATTATTCAATAGCTAAAAAATACAACGTTCCTTACAAAGAAATAATGGAATTTAACGATAGCCAATTTTTGCAAATTGGTGTAATCTTAAAAATACCTACTGGTTTACCTTTTGCAGCTAGTTCTTTATCGGGCGAAGATAAACCTGCTACAGGCTTTATCGAATATACTATTAAGGCAAAAGATAATTTAAATATGCTTGCCAATAAATATGGGACTACGGTTGAAGAAATCAAAACAGCAAACCAGTTAAATTC
>DATJDT010000136.1:0-4120 GCA_035497275.1 Pedobacter sp. | reverse complement strand
TCTGCCACATGGTAAACGTGTGCTAAATGATGATGCCATGAATTATATTTTTGACGGTTTTAGTGGCTGGAATAAGTATTCGGAAATTGCTTATGCTGTTTCAGATAAGATTGGCGGTCCATACAAATATGTTAAAACTATTTTAAAAGGCGATGGTGATCCAAATAAATGGGATCGTTTTACAATGCACAACCCACAAATAAGGAAGTTTGGTAAGTACTATTATCTATATTATATCAGCAATAGCTATGACTCGACCTTGAAATTTGATAATCCAAATTTTACGAAGGAGTGGAGACATTGGTTGCAATATAATGCGACACAAAAAATCGGTGTGCTTAAGTTTAAGACTTTTAATGATTTGCTAAGTGGAAAATATGAAAAAGCAGGCAAGCCATTAATGGTACCCGACAATAAGCGTACGTTTGAAGTTACAACAAACCCCACAGTTACCCAGGGACCAAATGGTAAGTATTACATGATGTATAAATCACGCAAGCCTAACGTAGGTAATATGACTTTCTGGATGGCAGTGAGCGATAAACCAGATGGATCCTATCAATTTGCTTCCGAAGTATTTACCAGTGCGGATATGGCCTGCGAAGATCCTTGTACATGGTATGATCAAAAGAGGAAGCGGTTTTATGCTGCGGTAAAATATTACTCACATAGTAAAAAGCTAGTTCCCGAATTTGGTGCGCTAGCCTTAATAACTTCGGAAGATGGTCTTCATTGGCAAGCTGCTAAGCATCCTTTAATTTCATTGCGCCAATTGGAAATGAAAGATGGGCGGAAAATTTCCTTGGCACATTTAGAAAGGCCTTTTGTGGTAACCGATAAAAATGGGCAGCCATTGGCGCTGTTTGCTGCGGCTTCAATTAAGGAACCTTCTGCTGGGAATAAAGAGCACGTTTTACCAGAAAATAATACATTTAATGTTTGCTTCCCATTCGGTAATTAGCAAGCACCAAATTATTCGTTTTTTTAATCAAACGTTTTAATTTATAATTAAAGCTGCTTTTTCAATTGCATATTTTTGATTTTTTAGTTGGATAGTCCATTACTTTCCTATGGATAGTCTATTTTTTGCACAATTTTAAGCTTCTATTTTTGCGCGGACCAAATGTGTAATTATATGAAGATTAAAAACAAGCTCATGCTCGGGTTTTTACTGATATTGCTTTCAGTAACCACCTTTGCACAAAACATCAACTCTCGCCTAATAGCTGGAGTTGTAAAAGATGCCGATGGCCCTTTGATAGCCGCATCGGTAAAAGTAAAAGGCACCACTTTAGGTACAACTACAGATGATAAAGGTGCTTTTAAAATCACGCTGCCTCCTGGAAAAGACTTTTTGACTATAAGTTATGTTGGATATGCAACTATTGAGGTTAATGCGGCCGCAAAAGATTTTTCCAGTACCATCATTTTAACAGCATCCTCAAATTTAAATGAGGTGGTGATTGTCGGTTTTGGAACTCAAAAGAAGAAGAACCTAACAGGAGCAGTTGCGTCTATCAATATGAGTGAGGTTTTAGGTGACAGACCTGTAAGTACAACGGCTTCGTTGTTAAAAGGAGTGATTCCTGGGGTACAGGTTGGTATTACCTCCGGACAACCGGGTGCTTCTGCAAGTTTTAATGTTCGCGGAGGTACTGATTTTGGTACATCTTTAGGTTCTGCGGTGCAAACATCTGCTCCGTTAATTTTAGTAGATAATGCACCCTTAAATGGGCCATTAAATTTAATTGACCCTAATGATATCGAAACTATTACAGTTTTAAAAGATGCTGGTTCAGCTGCGATTTATGGTGCTCGTTCTGCATTTGGCGTTATCTTAATCACTACCAAAAAAGGAGCAAAAAATCAGGCGACACAATTTAACTATTCAAGCAATTTAATTTTTGCTACCGCCACCAATTTACCGGAAAAAGCTAGTCCGTTACAAACTGCTCAGCATTATCTTGATGGTGGTAGAACTTCTTATTACGGAAATCAAGACCTTGTAACTTGGATAAAGTTGCTTAAAGCGTATGAAGCGGATAAAACCAAATACCCTGATGGATATACTTTTGAAAATAATGTGTTCTATAAACTAACACCAGATGATGCAATAGGTGATTTGTTAGGAAATAATTCTAAACAGTTTATGCAAAGCCTTTCAGTTAATGGAGGGTCTGAAAAAACTACTTATCGCATTTCACTGGGATCTACCAATGAAAAAGGGATTTTGGTGCCCAAAGCCAATCAAGATAAATTTAATAGATATAACTTTAAATCAGTAGTAACTACGGATATTACGTCTTGGTTTACCACCCAATTCGATGACAATTACTTTAATTCCTTAACAATCAGACCATCCTATAACAATGCTTTTGGAGATGCCACCAATGTGCCTTCGTTCATAGAAACAGATGCTATTCCGGGAGTACCTGGGATTATCAACTCTGCTAGAAATATGATTATGGCCACGGAGCCAGCTACAACTGGTTCTGATGAGATGCGCGTAACGGGAAGAGCGATCCTTAAACCAATACGTAACCTTACTTTCACAGGTGAGTATACTTTTGATAATGTTAAAAATCTAGTCACAAATTATGATAAGATCGTAACAGGGCAATTAAATGCTTACGGCCTTACTCCGGTAAGCTATGGCACAGGTAAATTCTCTAAAAATAACAACTATACGAAATATGAAACGCTCAATGTTTTTGGTTCTTACGATAAAAATATCAAGAAACATACGGGTAGTTTAATGATGGGTTTCAATCAGGAATACAGAAAATATGAATATGAGTTTGTTTCTAGGGTTGATATGATCAATTCAAGTATTCCATCAATTTCTACTGGTACTGGAGTTATTGACGGAACAGACAATTATAGTGAGTTTGCAACCAGAGGTTTTTTTGGAAGATTTAATTATGACTACGATGGTAAATATTTAATGGAAATTAATGGAAGATATGATGGTTCTTCTCGTTTTCCTGATGGACATAGATGGGGCTTTTTCCCTTCCGGTTCTGTAGCATGGAGAGTTACCAAAGAAAGCTTTATGGACTTTACCAAATCATGGTTAAACGAGTTTAAGCTTAGAGCTTCTTATGGAACGGTTGGCAATCAGAACATTGCTGAGTATAGTTTTTTTGCAGGAATGAACCCAACACAGCCTACTTGGTTAAATAATAGCGTGCCAGTTACTACGCTAAGTGCTCCAGGATTGATAAGCCCTGATTTTACCTGGGAAACAGTTACCACAAAGAATTTAGGTGTTAATTTCGAGTTATTGAAAAATCGTTTAGTAGGCTCTGTTGATGTATATGAGCGTCATACAAAAGATATTTTGAGTTCTAATGATACACCAGTTCCAGCTACATTAGGCACTAGCGCGCCTTTGGTAAATGCTGCATCTTTAAAAACAAATGGGTTTGAAATTGACTTAAGCTGGAAGGATAAGATTGGGAGTGTTGGCTATTATGTAGGAGCGAACCTATTTAATTTCAAGTCGGTAGTTACTAACATATTTAATCCTGGTAACCTTACTTCACAGCTTTATATTGGTAGAAACATGGGCGAGATCTGGGGTTATGTTACAGACAGATTTTTTACCGTTGATGATTTTGTGCCAGGTACTTTAGATGCATCACTTAAAAATGGTACATTGAAGCCCAATGTTCCAAAATTGGCAGGGCAGTCGCCAAATCCAGGAGATATCATGTATAAAGATCTAGATGGAAATGGTCTTATAAATGCTGGCGCCAGTACTTTGGCTAATCCAGGCGATAGAAAGATTATTGGCGATAATACGCCTAAATACCAATATGGACTAAGAGGTGGTGCGAGTTATAAAGGTGTAGAATTTTCATTTGTATTGTCGGGTGTTGCTAAACAAGATCAGTGGCGTTCTGATCAATTAATTTTCCCTAATCTTTGGCAAACTTACGGTGCGTTATATTCGCATGAGACCAATTATTGGACGCCTTTAAATGTAAACTCATATTACGGACGTATCTATACGGATGCTGCTGGAGGCACGGCGCAGACGAATAATCAGATTGTTCAGACTAAATTTTTACAGGATGGAGCTTACTTACGAGTGCAAAACTTAACCTTAAGGTATCGT
>DATJDT010000135.1:0-1831 GCA_035497275.1 Pedobacter sp. | reverse complement strand
ATCTGTTGGCAACTTATTATATATCCATGGAACTGGAGATGATAACGTTCATTATCAAAATGCCGAAATGTTGATCAATGAGCTGATTAAAAACAAAAAGGTATTTCAAATGATGAGCTATCCTAATCGTACCCATGGGATTTTTGAAGGCGCGGGAACTAGTGAACACCTATCATTAATATACACCAAATTTTTGAAAGAGAATTGCCCTCCAGGAGGAAGATAGGCTTTTCGCTATACTATGATGCTTTCTCACCTATTGGGAGGTACCCCGCTTCTATAGAAGCGGGGTACCACGGGCGAGTAACGGAGGAACAAGCCTGACACATGCCTATTACCGTGGACTTGAGGCGGACTTACCGTGGACCTGATGTGGACTTGACGTGGACTCGAATAAATGCTAATTGTTTTTTTTGATTGCGGCAGGTGCAATCTGCGAAGAGGAGCTAAATATCAAAGTCTTTGATTATCTTAGCTTTATATCTATTCAAAGATACGAAATATATGGCAAGACAAGAAGGAATAATTCAACTTTCTGGTAAGCTTGGTAATTTAGTGTTTTCGCAAAAGAAAGACCGAAATTCGGTAAAAGCTAAGTCAACCAAACCGGTAAACCAAACTGAAGGCTCTAAGAAAAGCAGCTCAGATTTTGGTGCGGCAAGCAGTGCTGCAGCCAAGATTAGGAAAGCTTTTAAGCCAATATTCCCCTCTTGTGGTGATGACACCTTGATCAATCGCCTTAACAAGCAACTCATCGCAGTTTTTAAAACAATACCAAAGGAGTTTGCTGGAAACAAAAAGCTCAAAGAAGGAGATGTAAACTTACTCAGTGGCTTTCAATTTAATAGTGGAAAGCAATTAGATACATTGCTCTTAAAGTACCCCACTATCCAAGTACTTCCATCAAACCATATTAATATTACGTTCGTTGAAAACACACAACTAAATCAAGTTGAACGTGCAACCGCAGCTGTTATAGAATTAATGTGTTACAATATGGATCTGAATGGTGATGACAATCAGCTCATTTCAGTTAATCCACTTACCATCCCACTTATACGCAAATTTGGTGGAGCAAAATTAAATATCCCTTTAGTTTTAGGCGGCGACCGTTTGGTATTGGTTGCTCTGGGAATCCATTATTTGAATGATATCAGTAGCATTGGCTCAAGAAGAACGAAAGCAGGATCAATTATATTTGCGGCAAAATATAAAGACGGATTGGAAGTGCCTTTTTTACCATTACCCATACCAGAAATCAAAATAGAAGCGCAATCAGTAGGTTTAGCTTGGGAATTGGAATAACAATTAAAAATGACTGCAATTATTTTAGGGAAGTCGACAATGTTTTACTATTTTTAAAAATCTAAACGTTTTCAATTGGCTACGCTATTTAATTACCAAACACCCTCAAAGTTTTCAGCCGCTTTCAAGGAGTTTTACATGCTCGCTAATTTGAGGCAAGTAAGGATGCTAAGTGCCGTTTTTTTTATTATTTCGGCACTGTTTAGGCTTCTATCATTCTTTTATTATGATGAAATCATAAAAGTACCAAACTACGATTCTTATTCAATTATCAATTGGATACAGATGGGAGGAACTTTTTTCTTCTTTATGAGTAGCAGCCTTACGCTAAAAGTATATAAGGACAACCGATTTCTCAAAAAAAGTATTCCTATTTTATTTGTCATTCTTTTACTGCTAACCTCCTTTAGTGCGAGCTACACTGTTTCTATGGATAACACCAAGAATACATTAACCTTATTTTTCATAGGAATTACAACAGTTAGCTTATTTTTTGCACTTGAATATCTTGAGATTACCTTCATTG
>DATJDT010000134.1:0-1816 GCA_035497275.1 Pedobacter sp. | reverse complement strand
AAAGGAACCTACAATACCGATACCCCAGAAGCTTACGAAACCTTATTATTGGATGCAATGAATGGTGATCAAACATTATTTATGCGTGGCGATCAAGTAGATGCGGCATGGGAATTGGTCATGCCGATCTTAAATGCTTGGGAAAGCAAGAAATCGTTAAACTTCCCTAATTATTCGGCAGATAGCTGGGGGCCAGAAGATGCAGAGGCATTAATAGCAAGAGACGGTTTTCACTGGTTTACCTTACCTTTGAAAGATAAAGAATAATTGAAAAAATGAACCTAAACATATTTAAATCAGTATCCGAGCTAAACGAAGCCTTAATAGCTTATGTGATTGAAATTGCTAATCAAGCTATTGCAACGAAAGGAAGTTTTAATTTCGTGTTAACTGGCGGTAACTCTCCAAAAGAACTATATCGCCAATTAGCTACTACCTATAAAAATGAAATAGATTGGACTAAGGTTTATTTTTTCTTTGGTGATGAAAGAACTGTTTTACCCAACCATAAAGATTACAATGGCTTAATGGCAAAAGAAAACTTATTTGCTTATCTCCAAACGCCACCAAACCATATTTTTTATATGGATACAACCCTAGCACCCGAAGCAGCTGCTTTAGCTTATAAGGCTGCTTTGGATGAGCATTTTAAAGGAAACCCTATTGTTTTCGATTTAATCCTTTTAGGCATGGGTGATGATGCACATACTGCTTCTATTTTCCCTGGGACAGATTTAGTTCAAAACCAGGAAGAAACTGTGGCGGCCGTTTGGGTAGAAAAACTACATACATATCGCATTAGTTTAACGGCACCATTAATCAATAAAGCCAAAAACATTGCATTTATTACTTTTGGCGATAATAAAGCAACTGCACTGGCTAAGGTTTTAGCTCAGGAACAAAAAGAGCCAAATACTTATCCAGCGCAGTTGATTAATCCTGTCGACGGTAACTTAGCTTGGTTTGTAGATGAGCAGGCGGCTTCACTGTTGTAAGTTTATTTACAGACCATGGAAAAACTACCATCGATCGTCATGGTATTGCTAGTCTGATCAAAGGAGCTTGTCGCAGTAAAACCACTTGATCCTGTAGGTACAGCGAAAGGTGTTTTACTCATAACAAATTTACCACTGGTATAGCGGATTCCATCAAAAACAGTAAATACTTGATATTCGTGACCCACTATTAACTTAATCGTACCACTAACATCCCCGTTTGCTAGATATCTTGGTTGCATAACCCCATTTTCTAAAAATATATAGTCAGTAAGTCCAACAGTTTTATCATCTATATAAATTACCCCAGTCATCGGATTTACTATATTTTTATTGCTGCACTTACCCTGTATGTTCACCTTAACATCAACATATTCTAGGTCTGTAGGGATAACAACATTTACATTTACACTGCCAGCGGTTGTAGGATTGAAAATTGCACTCTCTCCAACGACAACATTCCACGACCCACCATTGCCACTATTCGTATATAAAGTTTTATAAACAACCACCTTTGCTTTGGTCACATTTGGAACTTTTGGTAAGCTAAATCCATATTTCCCTAATGTTGTTGTATAGCTTAAAGTGTTCCCCACCACTTTTCCTTCTTGGAAAAATTCGTATTGGGGCTGGTAAATACCGAAAAATGCTAAGACACTACCATTTGCATCTTCTAGTAGTGCATTATACTTCCCTAACCAAGGGGTACTAGAAGGCAATAAGTTAATTGCTAAACTTTTGTTTACGGTGGATTTACCACTATTCCTCCATTCCCAACAAAGGCTCCAACTCGACAAATGACTAATGGTATATTTCACTAC
>DATJDT010000133.1:0-1688 GCA_035497275.1 Pedobacter sp. | reverse complement strand
CTTAGCGAAATAAATTCATGAAAAATAATATTAACTGGCCCAGTATCTGTTGGTTGGGTTGTTAAACCATATTTGATGGCATCTTCTGGAAGTTCTTCCTGGAAAGTGCCAAACCATCGATCCCATAAAATCAAGACCATTCCCATATTTTTATCTAAATAACGGACATTATTGGCATGATGAACACGATGATGAGATGGGGTTACGAATATATATTCGAACCATGGATGTAATTTACCAACAGCTTGGGTGTGGACCAAGTTTCCATAAATTTGGGTAACAAGGTAGGCGAAAAGTACATCAACAGCTGTAAAGCCCATGAACGCTAAGGGAAGGTAAAAGAAAACACGATATAAAGGTTCGAATACCGTAGAGCGGAATCCAGTTGTTAAATTGAAATGCTCCGATGAATGATGTGTAACATGCATGGCCCAAAAAAACCTTACATAATGGCCAACGGTATGAAGAAACCAGTATAAAAAATCTTGTGCAAGAATAAGTACTACCCAATAAACCCAAAAGTTAGAAATTTCGAATAGTCGAAATTGATAACAATAATCTAATAAAAAGAAAGTAGCAGTCTTCATCATAAGATTAATGACTACTGCAACTGTCATTAAATATATATTGGTCCAGGTGTCCTTTTTCTGATAAATTTTTTTGTCGTGCGCATAGCTAAAATACATCTCAGCTATGGTTAAAACAATTACAAAGCCAAACAAGCCACCTACTGATAGATCACTCCCCGTAAACTTCATTTTATAAATTATTGTAATAGGTTAAACTGCTTAAAATATCTTTATGGGTAACGCGGCAATTAAAAGTGCAATGCCCAATTCTTGCTAAAAGGGAGAACATAATTTGACCATCTTCATTCTTCTTATCGCTCTGCATTAAATCAATTAAGGTATTAAAACTTTTTTCTACGATATTATATTTTGGATAAATTGAAGTAATATAAGCACAGATATCATCCAATTCCTCCGGTTTTAAGTCGCAATATTTAACAGAAAGGAAAGCCTCACAAATCATCCCGATTGCAATCGCTTCACCATGGGTAAGTGGTTTTTTATTGTGGGTTAAAGCATAGCTTTCGACTGCATGGCCAATGGTGTGACCAAAATTTAAGATTTTACGTAGCCCTTTTTCCAGTGGGTCTTCGGTTACTACTTCATTTTTGATTTGTACTGAGCGATAAATATTAGCTGCAGTAACATCTTGGTATTCGTTAAGCTTTAGCGCTTGATAATATGCTTCATCAACGATTAATCCATGCTTAATCATTTCAGCAAAACCAGATAGCATTTCTCTTTTAGAAAGTGTTGTTAAAAAAGTATGTTCAATAAATACAGCTTTAGGTAAGCTAAATGTACCAACCATGTTTTTAACATTATCAATATCGATGCCTGTCTTGCCACCTACTGATGCATCAACCTGAGACAATAGAGTAGTAGGGATATTGATAAAATCTATGCCTCTTTTATAAGTTGAAGCAATAAAACCACCCATATCCGTAATTACTCCGCCACCTAAATTAACCATTAAGCATTTACGGTCGGCACCAAAGTCAAGTAAGGTTTTCCAAATTCCAATACAAAAATCGATATTCTTGTTCTCTTCTCCGGGATCAGTTTCGATGATATCAAAATCTTCAAGGTCGTTTAAAAAAGATCTAAATACGGGAATAC
>DATJDT010000132.1:0-5880 GCA_035497275.1 Pedobacter sp. | reverse complement strand
CCATTATTGGTAATTTAGCGAGTGCCGAAAAATCCGGCTTAATAGCTAATATTGATGCTTCATCTTCATATACAAGTACATAGTCTCTCGACGACAATACTTCAATAGGCATTTTGCTTCCAAGAGCACTTAGCAATCCTTCGGGCAGCTCACATGGTGTTGCTGGTCTAGATGGAAAATCTAAGCTATATATGTCATCAAGCTTGGTAACTGTTAAGGTTCCGGCTTTAAGCGTATGAAAGTGAATAACATCCCTCGGGTAACCAAGTTCCGTAAAGAGGATGTGAGCAGTTGCCAATGTTGCGTGACCACATAAATCTATCTCCAATTCTGGTGTAAACCAACGCAATTCAAAATCCTCACCTTGTGGAATAAAGAAAGCTGTTTCGGCGATATTGTTCTCCGCGGCAATTTTTTGCATTTGCGGTGCAGGAAGCCAACTAGTTAAAGGCACGATAGCGGCCGGATTACCGCCGAATAGTTTGTCGGTAAAAGCGTCGACTTGGTAGATAGATAACTTCATATGGGTTGTTAATAATAGGTTAACCTTACTACACCTGCTAATTTCTTAGCTAGGCGCACAACTTGTCTTGTATAGCCGTATTCGTTGTCGTACCAAGCGTATAGAACGATTGATTTATTATCTCTCGCTATGATAGTAGCTGGTCCGTCTACAATAGAAGCATGGCTATTGCCAATCAAATCGCTGCTTACTAATTCATTTGAAATGGAATATTCTAACTGTTCTGATAAATCACCAAACAAAGATGCTTGCTTTAAGATTTCTGCTACTTCCTCTTTCGAAGTTACTTTATTTAAGGAAAGATTTAAGATCGCTAATGAAACGTTCGGTGTTGGTACACGAACTGCATTTCCAGTTAGCTTCCCACCTAAATGGGGAATAACTTTTGCAACAGCTTTATCAGCGCCAGTCTCGGTAATTACCAAGTTTAAGGCTGCAGAACGACCGCGACGATATTTTTTATGGTAGTTGTCCAGTAAATTCTGATCGTTAGTGTACGAATGTACCGTTTCAATATGTCCTTTTTCAATGCCAAATGCATCATCGATCACTTTTAATACCGGTACGATTGCATTGGTAGTACACGATGCATTTGAGAAAATAGTTTCTGTTTGGTAATCAAAATCTGCATCATTAATGCCGGTTACAATATTGGGGATATCACCTTTTGCAGGAGCTGTTAATAATACTTTTGTAATGCCCTTTGCATTCAAATGTCTACTTAAACCTTCTCTATCTCTATAGACACCAGTATTATCGATTAATAAGGCGTCCGAAATTCCGTAAGAAGTATAGTCTGCATCTTCTGGTTCTTTCGCTACGATAAGGTAAATAGTCTGACCATTAATGATCAATGCTTTGTTTTCAAAGTCTTCTACAATCGTTCCATTAAAAGGACCGTGGATAGAGTCTGTTCTCAATAATTCAGCTCTCTTAATTAATTCCTCGTCGCTATAGCTTCGTGTAACGATTGCCCTTAAACGCAATTGTTCACCTTTACCTGCTTGTACAATTAGTTCACGTGCAGCAATGCGGCCAATCCTGCCAAAACCATATAAGACTACATCTTTAGGATTGAGGTTAAATTTATCTTTTCCAATATGTTTCGAGAGCTTGCTAATCACGAAATCATACATCGAAGAATGTGTATTGCTTTCATCAAGCCATTCAGCAGCTAAGCGGCCAACATCTATACGAGAAGGGGCAAGATTGCATTTTGCGATGGTTGAAGCCAATTCAAGTGTTTCGTAAATAGAAATATCTTTTCCGCTTACATCTTTTGCATATTGGTGATGTGCCAATATCTCACTACTTCCTACGTCGAATAAAGGTTTGCGGAAAAGTACAAGTTCGATAGAACGATCAAACCATAATTGACCCACACAACGGATCAGTTCGAGCGCTTTTTTCTCCTTTTCAATCCAGTTCTGAAACTCTGATTGGTATTTGTTTAACATACAAGAAATTAATTTGGTTAGAATTTGGTGCAAAAGTAAAAAAGATCGGGTTAGTACCCAATCTTTTATGCAATTATATTTTTTTGCGTGACTTACGAAGTTTGCTCCGAATTTGGCCGGGCTAACTTCGTAAGTTATATTATCCTAAGTATGATTTCAAAATCTTACTACGTGAAGTGTGACGTAAACGTTGTAAAGCTTTGTCCTTAATCTGACGAACACGTTCACGGGTTAAGTTGAACTTTTCACCTATTTCTTCTAACGAAAGTGGGTGATTAGTACTTAAGCCGAAAAACAATACGATAATTTCACGTTCACGTTCAGTTAAAGTAGATAAAGAACGTTTAATTTCTTCCGAAAGTGATTCGTTAATTAGGTTGCTATCTGTATTTGGCTCGTGATTTTCTAATACATCTAATAAAGTATTTTCCTCGCCTTGAACAAATGGTGCGTCCATAGACACATGACGACCTGAATTACTTAACGTGTCAGATATTTTATCAACAGTAGTCTCTAAAATATCTGCCAATTCTTCAGGAGATGGCTCGCGTTCGTATTCCTGTTCTAATTTAGAGAAAGCTTTACTGATTTTACTTAGTGAACCTACCTGGTTAAGTGGTAAACGAACAATACGGCTTTGCTCGGCAATTGCCTGTAAAATTGATTGACGAATCCACCAAACAGCATATGAAATAAATTTAAAACCTTTGGTTTCATCAAAACGTTTTGCAGCTTTAATCAAACCTAAGTTTCCTTCATTGATAAGGTCACCCAGGGTTAAACCTTGATTTTGGTATTGCTTAGCTACCGATACTACGAAACGTAAGTTGGTTTTCGTTAAACGCTCCAATGCTGCTTGATCACCTTCACGAATTTTGCGGGCTAATATTACTTCTTCTTCTGCGGTAATTAAATCTACTTTTCCAATCTCGTGCAAGTATTTGTCTAATGATTGACTTTCGCGGTTGGTAATGGATTGGGTTATTTTGAGTTGTCTCATTTATGTGTTTTGGTAATCCTTATTATTTCGAAGCTGCAAAAATACGCATTTTTGGGCAGAATGAAAAGTTAAATTGTTGAAAATGTTACACTTTAAGCGCATTTTTTAACAATTACTTTAATAACAAAAATCATTCCAAATTTAATTTGGCAGTACTTCTTAGTTTTATTGATTTAGAGGTAATATTTATTGTAAATCAATAAATATATTTTGATTTATAATAATAAATATTTTATGTTTGTAAGGCATTATATTTTAATCTTACTGCAAGCTGACAATTTTACTGTACAACTATAAAGTCTATTAAAATGGAAACACAGCGAAACAAAAGAACTATGTTAAATTTATCCAAAGATTATTGGATAATGCTTTTGGTAAGAATAGTAGTGAGAGTATTGGGTTTTACATACTTTTTATTTATAATGAAAAAACTCGGCATTAATAATATATCAACTTTAGAAAGCTACTATATTAGTTTGGGTTTTGCTTTTTATATACTATTTTTTATTTTTTTAGATTGGTATCTGAAAATCACTAAAAGAGCAATATTTAATGGTAAAACTTCAATGAAAGCGAGTGTTTTAAGATGGATTAATTATTTAAAATGGATTCCGCTGGTACTGACAATAGTATTAATATCGCTTAAAGTAATGCTTCTTGATCTGGATTTTCCAAATGATTTATATGAAAAATTCAACTATATAATTTTAAAGGTTTTGCCAATTGTAGTTAATGATACCATCAGCTTCATTTTGATTACGCTCCTGATCTTTTATAGTTGTGCAGTCTCCAATATTAATAGGAAGCTTCAAGAAGAACAAGATTTAACGATATGATCAACACCAACTACAAAATTTGGGCAAGGATTATTAGGTTTTTCTTAGCATTTGGAATTTTTATCCAGTTTTTGGGTTTTACACTGAGCATTGTGAAGGAGGTGTTTAACCTTAAAACAGATTTTACTTTCGGCAATTTTGACTACGGGTACCGAAATTATAAAGCTGGCTATCCGGTTAAAACCAATCTCAGCGTGGAGATCCCTGATACAGTAATTGTATATCAAAATGGAACGATGGAAAAGGTTTCGGGTAGGGGAATGGCTTATGATTGGTATACCAAGAATACAGCTACTAGAACGGATACTATTATTAATCAAATTAAACCGAGAAATATGTATTCACTAGCGGAAAGTGAATTTAAGGCAAATGGAATTCCAGCATTGGATAGAGTAACTTACAGCAATCATATTTCAGCTACGACTGAAATTCGTATTTTAACTGATAAATTAAGCCATACAGTGCGCTATGTAATATATGATAAATTGGACGAGATTTTTTGGATATTAATCTCAATCTGGATTATCATTTTAATCGGTAATTATTTAAAAGGAGATTTTTTGAGATTGCAAAGCTTTAAATTGATGAAAAAAATTGGTTATTCTTTTATTTGCATGTATGTAATTAATACCTTATTTCGGTTTATAATGATGCCGTTAATCCCACATTTCGACCTTACTTCTACCTCAACAATTTCTGGAAATTATTTAAATACCCTTAAGCTTGCATTGCATGCTAACAATTATATTGATGTTCATTATCTCATTATTGGAGTAGGTATATGGATTGCGTCAGACGTTATAAAGAACGCTGTTTTAATTAAAAAAGAACAAGATTTAACCATTTAAATTGTGGATGTAAAAAATAAAGATGGTAATCTTCGTATTGTTATCATCCTGTTTATATTCTTAAACAAGAGTTTAAGACCCACTATAGCTAGCTAAACGATATGAAAATCAATCAAAAAACAATCTCAATTATTGGCGTATTAATGATACTTGGATTGATACTGGCTAGTGGACCATTAGATTTTAAGAGACGTTCTGATTACTACGAAAATTACTTTACACCGCAACAAATGCCATATACACGTATTAATGATGAACTTAGTGAAGCAAGCCGAAAATTGGACAGCCTTAAATTTAAAAAGAACGAGCTTGTTAATGAAGGAAATACCTTTGACGGTTGGAATTTTGGTTATCTGGGCATAGGCAAGCTGAGAAAAAAAAGTATGTTCTTTTCTGACACAACAGTATATCTGGAACTGGAGAATATTGCGGTAGATATTAAGGAAGAAATGGGAAAATCTTTTCTCTTTTATTATGAAAAGAATGGCCAGGGCTTTCTATCTAGAACAAAATGGCAAGGGAATTATAAAGTGGCAACAGACGTATATGATAATAACGGGAAATTAATAAGTAGCATAGGGAACAAAGTTAGTTTTGTAGACAAAAAAGTTGATTATAAATATTTATATGCAAATAAAAGCATGCTCATTCCCTTAAAATCTGGATTGATAGAAATATGTGCTACTATCATTATATATGCAATTGCTTTCCTTCAATTTGCGCTAATCATTTTCATCGTCTTTCTTTTTTTCAGATTTCTGGTATTCATTGCGCGAAATAATGCCTTCGAAGAAGAGAATATATTGCGAATAAAGTATATATCTATTGCTCTTTTTATCTTGGCAGTGAATAACTATTTTATTAATGGAGTAATTTATCTAATTTTCATTTCTCAATACTCAAGTGATGGAATAGTAATCACTTATTCATTTTGGGATTCGGATTATGAAACTATGATTTCCGCTATTTTATGCTACCTCCTTTATACTGCATTTAAGCAAGGCATGATATTACAAAAAGAACAAGAACTAACTATATGATAGAGCAACGTTTTAATCCTTATACCCAAAAGCATACCTAATGCCCATTGTTGTAAACCTCGATGTTATGATGGCTAAACGTAAAATGTCATTAACCGAACTGAGTGACCGGGTGGGGATTACTTTGTCTAATCTATCGATTTTAAAAACGGGCAAAGCAAAGGCAATTCGGATAG
>DATJDT010000131.1:0-5184 GCA_035497275.1 Pedobacter sp. | reverse complement strand
CTGATTGTTCCATCTGCATCTGCGCCACTTCCATTCAATGAGGTAGTGTTGGTGGGTAGTGTAATGCTTTTGCTGGTACCGGCATTGGCGGTAGGGGGAGTATTTGGAGTAGATAATCCTATTCTTATCAGAACTAAAGATTTATATGGTGCCAGTACAATAGCACCTTCAAAAATTTGATTTTTTACATCAATATATTTCCCGTCCAAAGTAATCGTTTTATTAGAACTTCCGGAATTGTATTCAAACCTTAGATCATTTAAAGTGGTTATTGCCTTTGGCGATTTCGACGAATTTCCATCTAATCCAGAATAAGACTTCCATTGCTCAAGTGATCTGTTTGAAAAGGATGTATAATTATTAATTATATTTTCAAAAGTAAATATATCATCGATTGGCCGGGCCCAATAATTATCATTAAATACACCAAAACTAGAAATATCATCAATCCTGGTTTGAAAACTTCCTGCTTTTTGAGCTGACGTTTTTGAAAAGAATATATTCCCCAGCATTGTAACATTTCTAATAGGGTTTGAAGCATCAAAAGAAGCGAACAAAGCCTGATTTATTTCATTATTAAAGAATGTATTATCATGAATATTTAAATTCCTGGCATTGTGAATATATAGACCGCTATGTGCACAATTAACGGCTGTATTACCGCTAATTTCTACATTAGCTGTTACGTCATCCATGTAAATCCCATGAGCTACGGCTGGCTTTCCTTCATCCGAGGTCCCCCCATTATTCCCTATCCCATTCATAACAATATTATCTAAAACTTTTTGGCCTGTAAAGGGGGTTGATCCTGTACCCACCCATGTATAAATACCGGCCCCATCATCCTTTACCATACAAAAATTAGCCACAAAATTATTTCTAACAATTGTATTATTTTTATAAAATGCTATACCATTATAACCAACGCTATCAATTTCGTTATATTCAATGATTGCATTTTCTGCAACTGTCTGAATAGCGACCCCCTGAGCTCCGTTACTTCCTGACCCACCCACTCCGAGAATCATTCCGGTATTTTTTATAATGTTTCCACTTATAAGGGCATTTGTAAATTCGGATTGAATATAAATAGCATTATTGTTTGTATTGCTAATATTATTGTTTTGACAGACAAGATTGGCAGATGGAGTGCCACCATTTCTATTTCCTGAAATTGCATCGAATCCTGAGAAATTAATATCGCAATTTTTAATTATAATATTAGCAGAACTAAGAATGGCTACTGCAATCATATTGCTGCCTGTAATTTCTATTCCATCTATTGTTATATAGTTTTTATTCCTGATAGTGAAAAGAGTGTCTATAGTTGATATTTGAAATGTACCTGGTGAACCTATGCTATATATTTTAATTTTTTTTGTAGAAGGACTGTAATACCATTCATCTTGAGCATCAAGTGTTTTAGCATCATTTTGAATAAAAAAACCATAATTGGGTTTTCCTTTATAACTTGAAGTTGTGCTATATGTTAATGTATTGCCACTTTGGGCAATAATTTTATCTCTATCCACGACCCAGTGTTCTTTTCTAATAACTGCTTCCGCTCCTGTCCAATTAGGTGTACCTGTTAACGAACTACTTGTAATAGAAGTTTGACCAACAAAAGACTGATAAGTAAGCCAGCCTGTATTTGGATATCTTCCCATAGGAATGTTCATATCCTTTTTTACAACCATGTTGCAATTAATCAGGTTAGAAACTTGGTTGGTACTTTCCCAAATGTTATCACCCAGATTAGTCCAATTGGTAATATTTGTGAAACCTGAAATGACGGGTTTACTTCCTGAGCCGTAGGCACTATAAACAATAGGCGTTCCTGGTGAATTTCCTCCTTTATTAACTACAATTTTTCCGTAAAAAATGTCTCCTTTCTTTAAAAGCACTCTATCACCGCCTTTCAGTAAGGATAAAGAAGCAGCATTTATTTTATCAAGAGTCCGCCATGGTGACGATTCAGATATCCCATTGTTGGAATCATTTCCTGATGATGATGAAATATAATAGTCTGTGGCATAAGCAGCCTGGCCAAATATAAAAAATGACCATAACAACAGTATTTTCATAGGTCTTTCAGTAGCAAATCACTTTGCTATTAGGTTTCAGGTTTTAACCCCTGGTGGTTAAGCAGGAGCTATTGGATTAGGTATTTAAGTAAGCGAAAATTCTTTTTAGAATAACGGCAAACCTAATAAAATATTACATTGTCTTCATCAAATATTTACTTTCTTAAAAAAAATTAACTCTTTAAATAATTTGGTACTTTAAGGATATTAAACACAAAAAAAAATTATAACCAAATAAACATATAAACCGTAAATAACAAGTTTTGAAATACACCTTTAACCAAATGCAAAACAATAGTAAGAGAAGAAGTTAAAATTGTTTATTCGCGCATGTGAAGTCAAGATAAACATCAAATTAACCCAATTTATAAATCAAAAATGAGGAAGAAAATAAAAAGCCCAAAACTTTAAAGTTTTGGGCTTTACGTATCGGGGAGCAGACTTGAACTGCCGACCTTCGGGTTATGAATCCGATGCTCTAACCAGCTGAGCTACCCCGACATTTTGGGCGGCGAAGATAATACTTTGCTCAAAAAAATCAAGACAAAATGTGAATGAGAGTACTTTTATTTTACAACCTATTTATCGGAGTATTCTTCCAATGCCTTTTCCAGGCAATCCATGGCATTATTTATTGCATCAACATTTAAAACATACGCTAACCTTACTTCATTCTTTCCAAGCCCGGGAGTACTGTAAAATCCGGTGGCAGGTGCCAGCATCACCGTAGCGCCATTATATTCGAATGATTCAAGTAGCCACTGACAAAATTTATCCGAATCTTGAACTGGCAAGGATGCCATAGCATAAAAGGCACCACCAGGGTTTGGACAAAAAACTCCTTTCATCTTATTAAGCCTTGCAACCAAAGTATCTCTTCTTACTAAATATTCCGCCTTTGGCTTTTCAAAATAATTACCGGGAAGATCTACTGCTGCTTCACCAAGAATTTGACCGAATTCCGGCGGACTCAACCGGGCCTGCGCAAATTTCATTGCGGTAGCTAACACTTCTTTATTTTTGGTAACAAAGGCCCCTATTCTTGCACCACAGGCGCTATACCTCTTACTTATGGTATCCATTAAGATTACATTTTCTTCCACTCCTTTTAGTTCCATTGCACTTATATGTTCACCCTCATAACAAAACTCACGATACGCTTCATCAGAAAACAGATAAAGATCGTGCTTCTTAATAATCATTTTAAGCACTTCCATCTCTTTCCTGCTATACAGATATCCTGTTGGATTATTTGGATTACAAATTATAATTGCTTTTGTTTTTGCAGTTATCGCCTTTTCAAAATCTTCTATTGGCGGTAAAGCAAAACCAGAGCGAATGTCTGAAGTAATTGGTTTTACCTCTACACCTGCTGCAACAGCAAATCCATTGTAATTAGCATAAAATGGTTCAGGAATAATTACTTCATCACCCACATCCAGGCAACTCATAAAACCAAATAATATAGCCTCACTTCCTCCGGTAGTTACTATAATTTCATTTTCATCTACATTAATATTGACTGATTTATAATACTTAACCAGTTTTTTACGATAACTTAAATTACCTGCACTATGGCTGTATTCTAAAACTTTGAAATCAGATTTCCGAACTGCTTCAAGTGCTGAAGGAGGAGTTTCAATATCAGGCTGCCCAATATTTAGATGATATATTTTAGTCCCTCTATTTTTAGCAGCTTCTGCAAAAGGGACCAATTTCCTGATTGGAGATGAAGGCATTAAAATGCCACGATTACTTATTGATAACATGGCGCAAAATTAATCCTATTTTGATTCATAAAATGGGGAAAATAAGAAAGCCTCCCAAAAATGGAAGGCTTTCTTATTTTATTAAAATAATTTACTAATTAATTGGCTTTAATATCAACCACGTTTGCATCACCACCGCCAGTTTCACAACCTGTCATTATTCTATCAGCACTAATTCCTTCTGTTTCTGTAAGATAAGTTTTAACTGCATTAGACCTTCTGTTACAAAGTGCCTGTGAAGCCTTAGAAGCTGCAGGATATCCTGTTATTGTTATAGAACAATCAGCGCTATTCTTTAATTTGGAAGCAACTGTAGCTAACATTGCTTTTGCATCGCTGCTTAAAGTATTGCTGCTGCCTCTGAAAGAAATACTTGGCATATCACCTAAATCACATGCAGAAACTTTTACCATATTCTTGCAACATTCAGGATCTGGACATTTACCAACACCATCAGCATCAACGGGTTGACATTCTGTAGGAGTGATCAATTGTTTGTCTTTATAATCAGGTACACCGTCACCATCTGTATCAAGTGCTACACCACGGAAATCAACCGCTGCTCCAGCAGGTGTATTTGGTTCTTTATCAAATTGATCGAAAACACCGTCACCATCAGAATCTTTAGTACTCATCCTGGCATTAATTGAATCCACCTGAGTTTGGATATTACTAATTTGAGTAGTAAGTATGCTGTTTAATTTGGCAGCAGGATTATCAAACATCAATTGTTTTTTTGTTTTTGAGCCCAAAGCAAATTCTAATCCTAGAAAACCATAAGAGAACTTGTCTTTATGAGCAATTCCCTGAACATTTCTAGTGCCGTCTAAATTATCGTCATCTACGAAATGAGCTCTGTAACCAAGATCTAGATTAACTACGTCAGATAATAAGAATTTAAGACCAACTCCTACCGGTACAAAGAATTCACCCTGAGCGTCTCCTTTTGGACCGCCGGCTGTAGAAACTTTAAATCCTGTCCAACCAGCACCTCCTGTAAAATAAGGAAGAACTTTTGTTTTTTCACTTAGCCAGTTAATGCTGCCTAAAGTAAGTACACCACTTAAACTAGCTGCATAATTCAGGTCAGTTTCAAATTCGTCTATCGGACGATTTGCCGCTCCTGTTGGATTATCGTTATTACCTTTTAATTTGCCAAAAAGCACATCAGCCTGAAGAGCAAAACGATGGGTAAATTGATACTTAAGATTACCACCATACCCTAAAGTATATAATGGTTTAGTAAAATCATTAGGCCCGCCGGTAACAACAGATGGACGTAAAGCACCTGCGTTAATTCCTATAGAGAATTTCTTGAACTGACTAGTTCC
>DATJDT010000130.1:0-3776 GCA_035497275.1 Pedobacter sp. | reverse complement strand
AGCAAATTTGGGCATCGACTGGTGTCCCGGTTGTGGGTTAGGAAGGTCAATTAGTTCCTTGTTCCAAGGAGAGCTAAAGGAGAGTTTTAATTTTCATTGGTTTGGATTACCAGCCTTAATGTTGATTATTTATAGAATAGTGAAACTGGTTAGAATAGAAATAAAAAGAAAAAAGGAATTTAATTTAAAATATAAGGAGGATTAACAATGTTCGATTCACAATTTATGGCACTACCGGGTATAACCCCACAAGAATATTCATATTTACAAACTGCAACTAATGGTTTAAATGAGCAACAATTGCGCACTTTCCTGATGATTTATTCAGGTAAACGTAAAAACCCTAGCGATATGTTACTTTTCTGTATCATTGGGTTGTTTCTCTTGCCGGGCTTACAGCGATTTATTATTGGGCAAATTGGTATGGGTATTTTATATCTGTTTACAATAGGACTATGTTTTATCGGGTCAATTGTAGATATCGTTAACCATAAAGAGCTTGCCTTTGAGCACAATCAACGCATGGTATTTGAAAGTTTGCAGATGGTGAGAATGGGGAATTTTCAGTAGAACCCACAAACAAACGATGATAAATAATCCCTATGAGGCTAAAACTTTGTAGGGATTTCTTATTTTTAACGCATGAAGCTTGCATTGATCACTAATTACCTAGAAAGTATAGCGCCACTTAATTATCAAGAAGATTATGATAATGCTGGGCTAATCGTTGGTCGGCCCGATGAGGAGATTACGGCAGCTATTGTAGCCTTAGATTGTACAGAACAAATAATCGACGAAGCTATCGCTAAGCATTGCAATTTAATTATCACCCATCATCCAATTGTATTTAAAGGCTTAAAGAAGTTCAATGGCAAAACCTATGTGGAGCGGGTTGTGCAGAAAGCGATTAAAAACGACATTGCCCTTTATGCTATCCATACCAATCTAGATCATGTTAGCAATGGCGTAAGTGGTGAAATTTGCAAACGCCTTGGCATTGCGAACGGCAAAGTTCTAGCTCCTAAAACGGGTCTGTTAAAGAAATTAGTTACTTTTTGTCCAACAGCCTCAGCAAATACCGTTAAAGAGGCATTATTTAATGCTGGAGCGGGAAATATTGGTAATTATAGTGAATGTAGCTTTAGCAACGAAGGAACGGGCACATTTAATGGCAATGAAAATACGGATCCATTTGTTGGCATACCGGGGAAACAACACAGCGAAACAGAGCAACGTATTGAAGTAATCTTTAAAGTACAAGATGAACGTAAGATTTTGGTTTCTTTATTGGAACATCATCCTTACGAAGAGGTTGCCTATGATATTTATCCAATTTCGAACAGCTTGGCGACTGTTGGAGCTGGCATGGTAGGTTGGCTATCGGAAGAAATGGATGGCGTTGATTTTTTACGGCATGTTAAAGAAAAAATGCAAGCAAAGGTTATTCGACATACTGCGGTATTGCCAAAGAAGATTAAAAAAGTTGCGGTTTGTGGAGGTGCTGGAAGCTTTTTGTTAAAAGATGCTATTGCTGCGGGAGCAGATGCCTTTGTAACAGCAGATTTTAAATACCATGAATTTTTTGACGCTGAAAACAAGCTTATTATTTGCGACATTGGCCATTATGAAAGCGAACAATTTACCTCCAATTTGTTGCTAGATCTGTTGTACACAAAGTTTCCAGACTTAGCTATTTATTTAACTAGCCACAACACAAATCCAGTAAACTATTTTAGTTAGGCTATGCGTTACTATGCCAACAAATTTCTTATCATTTTTATTTAAATTTTTCGGTAGTGTAGTCATATCCGCTAGGTATTTGCTTGGAGAATCCGAAAAACGCTGAAGGTTGTAGCGTTTGTTGCCATTTAATCGTATAATATTGTATTAAGCAACAAAGCCAGGTTTTGGAGGTTGACTTTTAAAACAGTAATTTAGCATTGCATATTAACCTTATAAATGAAATCAGCTCTTAAAGTACTCGCCCTCTTAGTTATTATAGTAACCGCTTCATGCAAAAAAGATTTTAAAGAAACCCAAGAGCGGACGGTTCTTTTAACTAAACCTTCTGGGTGGCTTCAATTAAAATTAGAGCAAAAATCGCCAACAGGTACTTGGCTTGATATCACTGGAAACCCACTTCCTTCTGAAAAGGATAACGCGCTAATTTTTGACCCTTGGTATGGTTGGACAATTAATGAAGGAGCATTAAAACTTCCTGGGAGTGGTCAGGTTATTGCTTCCGGAACCTGGAGTTTTGTAGATAAAGGCGTACAGATTAAAGATGGAAACTTAATGGAAATAAGCGAGCTCACTGAAACAAGCTTGATTGTGATCGTTAATTCAGCTACTGGATCATACCGTTACACTTACGGACATCCATAAGCAAGGTTAAGGGTTTTCTTTTAAATACCTCAAAATTACTCGACCTATAGAATCAACTTCTTCATTTTCTTCAATAATAGGAAGATCCGTTTTGTAGTCAATTCTAAGCCACTTGAGGCTTTTATATTGCATAACCTGTATATACTCGTCCCCGTCCTTAAAAATAGTGTATACGCCATCTTCTTCGCGAACAGCTTCGTAAATAACCTTGCCTATTTTAAAGTAAAAAGATGCTTCGCTCATTCTGAATCTATTTCCTCGTCTTCATCTTCCGGATTTTCTTTGTAAGCATCAATTAACTTCCCTAATTGATTAACTTCATCATCGAATTCAAATAATGGGATTCCAGTTTCTTTATCAAATTTAATCCATTGTGCCGCGTCGTCCTTCTGGATCTGCAGGTATTCTTTTCCATCTTTAAAAACCACATATGTATCATTTCCTTCAGGAAACAAAGCATAATTAATGGATCCAATTGCTATATCAAATGGTTGTTGCATTTCTGTTTAATGGGCTTAAGTTGAAGGCTAGTATTTAATAGCTAATAGCTTTAAAGTCTCTCCTTGCAAAGGTAATAAACGAAAGATTATAAATTAAATCCTAGAAGGACTAATCTTTTTGTGTCTTCAAAGTTTGTATAAAGGCAATAAATTTAAGATTTGCATAATTTGCAGCCCCAACGCCATTATAGGCTATTCTTCCTTTTTTATCAAATACAATTGTTGTGGGTAGGGATCCTTTAAAGATTACATCAGGAACATCACTGGCAGGGACAAAAAGAGGAAACGTATAGTTTTTTCGATCTAGATAGCTTTGTGATTTCTTAAAATTGCTATCTGCATCTACCATTAAAAATACAACATCTCCATCATTGGCAAATTGCTGATATAATTTATGAATACCAGGCATTTCTGCTAAACATGGTGGGCACCATGTAGCCCAAAAATTCAAGAATACCACTTTCCCTTCGAAATCAGCCAAACTAACTACTTTGTTTTTGGCATCTTTAAATTTTATTGTCGAAAGATCGATGTTAAGGGTGCTTTTTTGCTCATTTAAGGATGGTTTAAAAAGCCCAATTTTCATTAAGCCCTGCATTACCAAAGCTTTAGCCGAAGGGACAAAAAGAATCGTTAGCAGTAGCCCAATGAATAAGACATTAGCTATATTTTTCTTTGTGATCAATTCTTTCTTCATTAGCCTAAAATCCCACTTTTAGCCTCAAACCAGTTCCCATTAATTTTAAATGATCTTGGCTAACTACTTTTATGGGTAATTTAACAAAAGGCTCTATTGATAAAGAGTGATTTTTATACACCTTTTTTGTATAACCAAAAGAGAGGTTATAGAATCCAATATAATTTACGTCCTGCATGGCCGATGCGGCTGCT
>DATJDT010000129.1:0-7291 GCA_035497275.1 Pedobacter sp. | reverse complement strand
GAATTAATCTTGTTACCATTCATTTGCCAGCACTTCATGAGCGAAAAGGAGACATTCCATTATTGGTTAATTTTTTTATAAATAATCTTAAGGAAATCTATGGGAGGCCTAAGTTAACTGTTGCAGCGCCTGCAATGCGTTGGTTACAGCAACTTCCATTGCCAGGGAATATTAGGCAGCTCAAAAATTTAGTTGAGCGCACGGTTCTTATCAGTGATAAAAACGAGTTGGGCATCGATGATTTTCAGGGACAAATAAATTTATCTCCATTAAAGAACAATCAGCTTAAGTTGCCTGGAGTTGGAACCATAACACTCGATCAAATGGAAGCTGAAATGGTAAAGCAAGCAATGAACTTTCATAAAAATAGGATTTCGAAAGCAGCCGCTTCTCTCGGAATAACTAGAAACGCACTATACCGTAGATTGGAGAAGTATCAAATTCCTTTTAATGAAACTGAAGACTAAATATATAAGTTTTATGATAGCGCTACACTTGATTTGTTTAGTGATGAGCTATCTAATCTTTGAGCAGCATAAAGTCATATTTATTTTAGCAGAAGTAGTGATCCTAATTTCTGTGCTTATTTCTTTAAGATTATATAAGCAGCTGATCAATCCACTCATCTATTTAAAGCAAGGTGTAAGCGCTATCAAAGACCAGGATTTTAATGTCAAATTTTTGGCCACTGGCCAGAAAGAAGTTGATGAGTTGGTTGATGTTTATAATAAAATGATCGATGAACTGAGAGCCGAGCGAACCAAACAGCAAGAACAGCATTTTTTTCTGGAAAAGTTAATACAGACTTCTCCAACAGGAATTGTAATACTAGATTATGATGGAGAAATCAAACAGATTAATCCAAAAGCCCAACAGATTGTAAGCATTGCCCCTGATCTTTTGGAGCAAGCGAAATCATTGGAGATAGGACTGGCAAAAATTAGTAGGATAGGTGGACTGCGCACCTACAAGTTACAGAAGTCAAAGTTCATAGATCGTGGTTTTGAACGAACTTTTATGATGATAGAAGAAGTAACGGCTGAAATTTTTGAGGCAGAAAAGAATGTTTATAGCAAGGTGATACGGATGATGGCTCATGAAGTAAATAATACAGTGGGGCCGGTAAATTCGATCATGCATTCTACCTTAGCTTTCACAGAAGGTGATGAGCTATTGAAAAACGCTTTGCAGGTTGCTATAGACAGAAATCAAAACTTAAATATTTTTATGCGAAATTTTGCTGATCTGGTAAAGCTTCCAATGGCAAATAAGCAACAAATTGATTTGGTAGCACTCTTAAAATCCTTGGCAGAACTGATGATGTTTTCTGCCAAGGAAAAGCATATTATGTTTGAACTAGCTTTGCCAGATAAACCTTTTTACATCCACGCTGATATCCAACAGTTGGAGCAAGCATTGATTAATGTTGTGAAAAATGCAATAGAGGCCATTGACCAAGAGGGGGTGATTAATATAACATTAGATTCAAATAAGCGTGAATTAGTGATTTCCGATAATGGCAGAGGGATAGCTAAGGAGGAAGCTGAACACTTGTTTAGTCCGTTCTTTAGCACTAAAAAGGATGGGCAAGGAATTGGACTTACTTTGGTAAGAGAGATTTTATTGAACCATGGATTTGAGTTTTCGTTGGATACAGAAAATGGATTAACAAGATTTAAGGTTGGGAAACTCCGAGTTCAATAAAGCTTCCAGTTAACCACTTTATTTTTAAGGGTATACCCGCATCCTTGCTAGTTTCAAAACTTACATCTTTTCCGGTCCCGTAGTTTATTTGACTAAATGGGTTTTTGTTGATGTTTAATACTAATAGTAATCTACTTCCTTTTTCCAAATGTTTACTAAAAACTCTCGAACGATTAAAAGGTATGCTTTCAAGCTTCTCTGGCCTAAGCAATTTTCGCTTGCTCATGTCTTTTGCATAACTTGCTCGTCCAATATAGTAGGAAAGCTGAAAGTACTCGCCTTTTGCGGTAACTTCATATAACACCAATCCAACATCCATATCTTTTTTATTGATAATCGCCTTTAACTCACCGGTTAATGAGCCAGAAACTGTTGCTGATTTTTCAAATGGAGCAGTCATAAAGAACAGCCCATTAGTTCGGTCTACTTCGTTTCTCACAATAGGGTCGGGGTAATAGTCGTTATTGGTGAAATTTCTATCCACTAAATCAACAGATTGATGAAGGAGAGCTGTTTTTACTGGTTTTTGATCAGTAAGTAAAAGGTGGCCATTTACACTGTCTAAGTAAAATTTGATTTTACGGTCTTCCATTTTTTCCAGAGATGGGGCATGTTTCCAAGTGTTTGCTCCCATTACCTCATAATTTATTTTGTCTTTTATGAGCTTGGGTTTTTCTCCTCCTTTAAAAATATAGTTCAACCATTTAAAAGTAATTTCCCGTGTATTAATAAGTGCAACGGAATCTACTTGATAGCCCCTCAAGTTGGCTACACCACCGTTTTGTGCTCCGAAATGGTCATATGGACCGATAATTAGGTAATGTTCTGCAGCAGGATTGTATTTATAATGTTCACGCAAATAGTTTAGTGCCGAAATCTGTCCATCATCATAATATCCTGTAATGGTAAGTACGGGGATATTTATTTTTTTAAAATCTTTCTTGTAGGGCACCATCGACTGCCAATATTTATCATAACTTGGATGTAGTAACCATTTCTGAAGCCAAGGATTAGGTGTTCCATCAATGCTATCGATTTTATTAAAAGCGGCTCCACTTTCCCACCATATACCGCGCATTTTCCGCCATCGCGCATTGTCATTGTTTACCTTATCATCTGTATATTTATTGTTGGTTACATAAAAGGCCCACTGGTAGTTTGCCATTAAAAAAATATTGTTCTCCATTGGCAATCCTAATCCGGGAATTGAGGCAACATACGGCACAATAGTTTTGAGTGCGGGATGAAGATACTTGGTAGCGGCCCATTGTGCGAAACCAGAATAGCTTCCTCCGTACATACCCACTCTTCCATCACTCCATGGTTGCCTGGTAATCCAATCTATTGCGGCGTTAACATCCTTTACCTCATGCTCATAAGGCTCAGGGTCGTTTGGACTCAGTCGTTTGCCCCTCGAATCTACTACTATGCCAACATAGCCTTGATCTGCAGCATATTTTGCTTCGCCTAAACTTCTGTTGAGGTTAGCATAGATAAAGTAAAATAAGGCTGTTGGTAGTTTTTCTTGAACATGCTTTTTTCTAACTACCGTAGCCGATAAAGTAATGCCATTATTGGTGCTGATCATTACGCTGTCTTGTATGATATAGTGAGCGGTATCTGGCAAAGTTAATTTTTGTTGAGCAACTACTTTAAGGCTCGGTAGTAGGCATAGCACGGCTAAGCCTAAGGTTTTTAAGTTTATTTTCATTCGTGTAATAAGGGTGAATTAAGCTCCTAAGCGCTATGTATATTTATTTTTGTTGAGTGCTCTAAATTTGATTGCCTGTCGTTCTGAAATTCTAATTAACTCTCCAGTGTTCAACTCTACAAACATTCCTTCATTATCTTTTCGCACCTGTTTGATATGGTCTAGGTTGAATAATTGTCCGCGACCCGCTCTGAAGAATTTAGTGCATTGAGGATTTTGTTCCAATTTGTTCAACGAACTTTTTAGCAATACCTGCTCTTTTCCGAAATAGAGCCTCGCATAATTTTCTTCCGATTCAATCAAATGCACATCTTTCCATTTAATGATATAGTAATTACCTCTATCTTTTACAAAAACCGAAGATTGATCTTGGTCATTAACTTTCATCATGTATTGATCAATAGCATGTTTAAAGCGTTCTTCTCTAACAGGTTTCATCAAGTAATCCATTGCACTGACTTCAAAAGCTTGAATGGCATATTGATCATAAGCGGTCACGAAAATCACATTAGGAAGATGTTCTAAGGCCTCTAATAGCTCAAAGCCAGATCTGCCAGGCATTTGGATGTCTAGAAAAATGAGGTCTGGTTTTAACAATCTGATAAGTGATTCTGCTTCATCAGCATTAGCAGCTTCTCCCAATACAATGATTTGTGGATAGTTTCTCAACATCCTCAAGAGTTCCAGTCTCGAACCTCGTTCATCATCAATAATCAATGTTCTAACAGTTTTCATTTTATTGGTATAGTAATTTCTGCAAAAACATGTTGTTCGCTTTCATACAGCTTGAAATTGGCGCGACCATGATAGTTAATTTGAAGTCTCTCCTTTAGATTTTGAAGACCAATACCCAAATGATTTGGATTAATAGCAAGCTTGCCAACGCTACGGACTAGGATGTAGAGGAAATCCCCTTGAGGTTTGACAACGATTTCAATTTCACCACCTTCTTTTTGAATAGATACGCCATGTTTTACAGCATTTTCTACTAGCGTTTGGATGCACATGCGCGGTATCAACTTATCTGAAAGTGAAGTATCAACACTTAATTTATAGCTTAACCGCTCTTCCATTCGGAGCTTTTCGAGCTCCAAATAATCTTTAACCAAGCCTAATTCCTCTTCCAGGCTTATTAGCATATTCTTCCCTTTGTAAAGACCATTTCGCAAGAGTTCACTTAAAAGGTCAACTCCTCTTCCGGCTAGAACGGGATTGGCATAAATAAATGATTTTATGGTGTTAAGTGAATTGAACAAGAAATGAGGGTTTAGCTGCATAGAAAGATTGTCAAGTTGGGCCTGTTTAAAGCTCAACTCTAATTTTGCATTCTCCATAGACAGGCGAATTTCTCTTTTGGCATAGTGATACAGATGATAAGCTAAAAGCCAAATAGCCATTAGCCGGATGCCACCAATAAAAATTCCTAATGCATTTAGGTTAAAGAATTCGGTAAAGCTTTGATTTAAATTGATTGAGAACAAAAGGCGTACAAGGTAAAGTTTTATTAAGGTAACTAGCGTATATAACAAGCCCATAATAGGTATTGCAATTAACATTCTGTTAATTAAGCTGTTTAAGGCAAGGTTGTGCCAATAGTTAGCTAAAGAAAAATTACGGTAGGCATGCGTGATTGAAATGTACATGATTAGATCTAAGACAAATTGTACTACAGCTATGTCCCATCTAAAGTTTCCATAAAACCATCCTCCAAATGCCCAATAAAGTGCAGCAATTGACCAACCAACGAGCTGGCATTTCCAATAAAGAGGTATATGGCGACTGTTTATCATTTTTGCTTCTTATCAAAGCAACGAAAAGTAAATGTAAGAAAAAAGATAAAGTACAGGAACGCCTGGTTTTGGGGATAAGCGTTGCCTTTTTACACTCGCCAATCTTTAATGCTTGATTTAAATGGTAGGCTGAAATAAAAAGTGGAGCCAATATCGTCATTGCTTTTTACTTCAATCTTGCTATCGTGCCGCTTTAAGATTTCTGAAACTAGGTACAATCCAATGCCAAACCCAGATACCGTTTTTAACCTCTCATTGTTAGCACGATAAAAACGTTCGAAAAGGTGTTTTTGATCTTCTTGTTTAATCCCAACGCCCTCATCGCGGATGTATATTTTGATGGTTTGTCCTTGTTTTTCGCATCCTAAAGTAACTTTACCACCGTCGGGAGCATATTTTATGGCATTTGTAAGCAGATTGTTAAGGACTTGACCAAGTTTATCACGATCACCATTTAGCCAAATAGATTCGCAACTAACTAATTCAATATCATGTTTTGAAGTTAAAAATTGTACATCCTGTATGCTTTCAGCTGCTAAAGGATGAAACTCAAATACCTTTTTATAAATAGACATTTCCCCCTCTTCTAACCGCGCTACACTTAAAAAGTCATTGATCATCGACGTCATTTTCTTAGTCTGCACCTCAGCTCGTGTAAGTGCTTTTACATTAAAATCGTTCTCTTCTTTTTGAGATTTTGCTAATAATAATTGAATGTAAGAATGGATGGTTGTTAGTGGTGTTTTGAGTTCATGGCTTACAACAGCTACAAAGTCATTTTTTCGCTGCTCTTCTTGTTTTTTGTAAGTAATGTCTCTCATTATTTTTGAGATTCCAATAATTTGACCTTCCTTATTTTTAACAGGAGAAATAGTTAATGACACATCAATTAACTCCCCGCCTTTCGTCAGTCTCTTGGTTTCGAAATGCTCAACCCGCTCGCCTCTTTTAAGCCGTGAAATGATTTTAGGTTCTTCATCCTTTCTATCCTCAGGAATAAGCTTATAAATTTTTTCGCCAATAATTTCTGTTGCAGTATAGCCAAGCATCCTCATCGCCGAATCATTCCAGCTTGTGATTACACTTTCTAATGTTTTGCTGATAATTGCATCGTCTGATGACTCGATAATGGCGGCCAATTTTGCACTTTTCTCCTCATCTTGTTTAAATTGAGTAGTTTCCCTGCAAATTACTAGTACCCCACCAATATTCCCGTCTATATCTCTTATCGGGCTATAAGAAAAATCAAAATAAGCATCTTCTAGGCTCCCATTCCTATTAAGAGGAACCATGAAATTTGGAAAAGCTATCGATTGGCCTTTCATAACTTTCTCGAACATAGGACCTATGATGTCCCAAACTTCTGAATAGGTATTTTTTGCATTGTCCCCCAAGGCTTGTGGGTGCTTTGTTATCCCATTTATTGGTCTAAAAGCATCATTGTATAATTGAGTATAAGCATCTCCCCAGCAAATAAGCATAGGTAATGTAGCATTAAGTATCATGCTTACGGTTTGTTTTAAAGCAATTGGCCATTGTGTTGGCCTGCCCAATGGAGTAGTAGTCCAATTAAAAGAGCGAATACGTTCGCCCATATCACCGCCACCTTGTAAAAAGGCCTGTTCATTATTCTCTAAAATATAGGATTCGGTCATTAAATTTTAGATTTTAAAAGTATCAAGCTGTTTAGAATAACTGAAAGGAAACTAATTTAACAAATAAAATACAGAACTGTTTGAATAAGGTGTGTAAAAATGCTTAAACCATGATATCTTTATCTACCGAATAATTAGAATGATGAAACACGTTTTAGACAACCCAATTTACAACGCCTTACACACTGCACATAAATCTTATGCCAAAGGAAATGATGAGGTAAATTATTACATCGAAGATGTGGCTCCTTTTGCTGGATTAAAAGATAATTCACATGCCAATTTAGATGAGCTTTTTGAGATGAGTGCGCCTGAAAGTACTTTTGTAGTCTTTACGCCAACGGCTTATGAAATCCCTCATCGCTGGAAGCTGATTACGCAAATTGATATGTTCCAAATGGTGTATAATCATATGCATGCGCCAGAGGAAG
>DATJDT010000128.1:0-5567 GCA_035497275.1 Pedobacter sp. | reverse complement strand
AATATGTCCTGTTACCACGCCCACGCGCAAATCTTCACTCACTAAAAACATCAATACATCATTACTTCCGCTGCGTTCCTGTAAATATTCGGTATGTCCAGGGAAATTAAAAGCGGTTGATTGGATGTTATGCTTATTTATTGGAGCAGTAACTAGTGCGTCTATAGATCCATTCAATAAGTCGTCTGTCGCTTTTTCTAATGAAATTAAGGCATATTTGCCACCAATTTCGGTGCTCTTGCCCAGTTCAATTTTTACATCTTCTTCCCAGCAATTGATCATGTTTGCTTTTCGCGGATTTGCCTGATCGGCCTGAGGAATCACATTGAACATGAAATCGCTCATGGCCAATGCTTTTCTATGAAAAGAGGAAACCTTGGTGTTGCCATAAACAATAGGAGTACAATAATCTAATACACGGCTTTCTGATAATGTTTTTAATATTACCTCTAAACCGATACCATTTACATCGCCAATGCTGATGCCTATTTTAATTTTATCGCTCATGTTGAATTGAGAATTTGGCGCAAATTAATAAAAATAGTTGTTTAGTTGGTTGGTTTTTTCGTTTGTTGGCCTATCAATGAACATTTAATAAGTCAACAATTAAACAATTCGCCAATTAAACAATAACTTTGCGCTAATGAGTTTAGTTAAAGCGAAAAAGCACCTAGGTCAACACTTTTTAACCGACAAGAAAATTGCCGAGAAAATTGTAAACGGCCTCATCCATACAGACCAATACCATCAAGTATTAGAAGTGGGCCCTGGAATGGGGATTCTTTCAGATATTTTATTGGAGAGGAAGGATTTAGAAACTTTTTTAATTGATATTGATGTTGAATCAGTTGCTTTTTTAGCCTTAAAATATCCACAGTTAGGCGATCGATTAATTAGTGGTGATTTTTTAAAGCTTGATCTAACCGCTATTTTTCCTGGGAAATTTGCTGTCATAGGCAATTTCCCCTATAATATATCATCGCAAATCTTATTTAAGATCCTGGAACATAAAGACCATGTAGTTGAGATGGTTGGGATGTTTCAAAAGGAAGTTGCAGAACGCTGTGCTTCGAAAGCTGGAACAAAAGATTATGGTATTTTGAGTGTGCTAATTCAAGCATATTATGATATTGAATATTTATTTACCGTTAAGCCAGGTACATTTAATCCGCCTCCTAAAGTAAACTCTGGTGTTATTCGCTTAAGTCGTAATAAAATGGAAACCTTACCTTGCGATGAGAAGCTATTTTGGCGAACCGTAAAAGGAGGCTTTAACCAGCGCCGAAAAACACTTAGAAATGCCTTGTCGGGTACTATCCCTAAAGACAAGATGGACAACCATGCGTTTTTTGACAAGCGGGCCGAGCAATTAACGGTTGACGATTTTATTAAGTTAACCCAACATTTAACTTTGTTGATGCAATCTTAAATAGTACCTGCAATGAGTAAGAAAATTTTAATAATTGATGACCTACATCCGGCATTTGCCGAACAAGCCTCGGCACTAGGTTTCGAGGTGGATAACAGGCCATTTATAACCCGTAGTGAAACCTTAGCGATTATTCAAAACTATGTTGGCATTGCCGTTCGAACAAAATTTCGCATCGATAAAGAGCTATTTGATCTCGCAACACAATTAAAGTTTGTAGCAAGGGCTGGAGCAGGTTTGGATAATATCGATGAGTTAGCAGCAGCTGAACGAAATATACAACTAATAAATGCTCCAGAAGGTAATTGTGACGCCGTAGGAGAGCATGGAGTAGGTTTATTGTTATCATTGATGAATAATTTTCGCAAAGCCAGTCAGGAGATTAGAACCGGTATTTGGGATCGAGAAGCAAATAGGGGTTATGAGCTAAAGGGCAAAGTTGTTGGCCTAATAGGGTACGGTTTTATGGGTCAAAGTTTTGCGAAAAAACTATCTGGGTTTGACGTAAAAATTATTGCCTACGATAAATATAAAACTGGTTTCTCTGATGATAATGTGCGTGAAGTGAGCATGGAAGAAATTGTAAAGCATAGTGATGTACTGAGTTTGCATATCCCTTTAACAAAAGAAACCAAGCAAATGGTAAATGACGAATATCTCTTCCATTTCAGGAAGCCTATATTTTTTATTAATACAGCGCGGGGAGAAATTGTAAATACAAATGCGGTGCTTTCAAGTCTTAAATCAGGCAAAATTTTAGGCGCAGGTTTAGATGTATTAGAAACTGAAAAATTTCCGTCATTGGGTGAGCAACCGTGGTTTGATGAATTAAAAAATCGTCAAAACGTTATCATAACACCACACATTGCCGGATGGACATTCGATTCATATCGTAAAATTTCTGAAGTTTTGGCAGAAAAACTAGCTGAAATGAAATTATAATTTCTTAAATTGCTTTAAAAAGTTGGCGATTTAGGGTTGCATGTCCAACTACTAAATACTAACTACTAAATACTTTTTTATGGCAAAGGAACATCAATATAAAACTAATTTAGTTTGGGCAGGTAACAAAGGTTCGGGTACAATGGATTATCGATCATACGATCGTGATTTTGTTGTGTCGATTGAAAACAAACAACCTATTTCTGGGTCATCTGATTCTGTTTTCTTAGGGGATAAAACCAAGTATAATCCAGAGGATCTGTTGCTTTCTTCCATCTCCTCATGTCATATGTTATGGTACTTACATCTGTGTTCAAAAAATGAAATTGTAGTACTGGAGTATAGAGACAATGCAGTTGGAACGATGGTCGAAAATGCAGATGGTAGTGGACAATTTAAGGAAGTATTACTCCAGCCCGAAGTACTAATTTCTAAAAAGGCACAAATAGACCAGGCGAACGCTTTGCATGAGGAAGCTAATAAGATGTGTTTTATTGCAAATTCATTGAATTTTCCGATTAAGCACTCACCGATTTGCACCGGCAATCAGTAAGTGCTTTAAGGTTTAGGATCTTTAACAGGCTTACTATTTCGCCGTCCAAATATTATCTTTAGGCGTTGCATCTACATAAATGCCATTGTCGATAGTTACAGAAGTAATTTTCGATTTGCTGGTGATTTTTGTCATGTATACTTTCGGATTATTTTTCCATACCTCTGGCGTATAGTGCTTGGTTTCTGTTTTACCATCCTCATAGGTAATGACTAGGTCAAATGGTATGGCAAAACCTCCAATATTGTCGATATAAAAATTGTATGTTCCTGCCATTTTTGCAAGTTTGTTAGAAATTTTCAGATCCAGATAGTGATTGCTGAAAAACCAGTTATTAAAGAACCAGTTTAAATTTTGCTTTGAACCTGCATTCATAGCGTTAAAGTAATCCCACGGAATAGGGTGTTTACCATTCCAATTATCCATATAAGTATGCAAAGCTGTTTTAAACAAGGCGTCGCCAAGCATATCTTTTAAAGCGAGATAAGATAAGGAAGCCTTACCATAGGAATTATTGCCATAACCACTTCCAGATAATTGGGTAGACATCGTAATGATTGGTTGATCCTCTTCCGTAGATTTGTCTCTGATATATCCATTTACCCTAAAGCTTTTGTAAAATTCATCGGCCGATTTCTTTCCATGCTCAGCTATGCCAATCAGGTATTCTAAGGTAGTTGCCCAACCCTCGTCCATAAATGCATAGCGAGTTTCATTAATGCCCATATAAAATGGAAAGTAAGTATGTGCTATTTCATGATCTTGAACAAGCTGTGCAAACTTATCGTCACCCATTTGCGAATCATTAACCATTCCAGGATATTCCATATCTGCAAAGCCCTGGAAAGCCGTCATTTTTGAAAATGGGTAAGGAACGCCTGGCCAGTTATTGGAGAACCATGCCAGTGCATAATTGTTGTTTTTTACAGACTTGATAAAATCGGTTCCCTTAATGTCGTATGCTGCTTGCGTACTCACGCGTCTATTAGTCTTGTTGTCAACAATAACACTTCCTGCGTCCCATATATAGGTGCTACTAATAGCGAAACAAACATCCACAATATTGTTTACAGCAAATTTCCAAGTATTCCAGTCTTGCTGTTGGGTAACTTTTCCTGCTTTCATCTCATCCGCAGTGGCTACATGGATAACCTCATCACTTAGGTAAGATTTTTTCAAGCGCGCAGCAAATTCCGGTTGTAAAACTTCATCAGGATTTAGCAAGTCCCCCGTTGCATAAACCACATAGTTCTTTGGGGCTTTGATGGAATATGCATAATCGTTAAAATCATTATAAAATTCTTGACGATCTGTATGCGGAAGCCTATCCCAACCGTTATAATCATCATAAACCGAAACGCGTGGATAGCTATAGGCTGCAAACATACTTGTTGGGTCAATTTGGCCTTCTCGTCCGCTTTCTTTTGATAATGGATAGTTCCAATCGATATTTAAAATAGCTGTCCGCTTTGGTAAAAGAGGAGATTTTAATCTTACCTCTCCAGTAGTTCCCCATGATTTTCCATCTATGTTGTAGATCTCGCCATTGATCTTAAAAGAAGTGATCGCCAGTCCGCTCGACAAAAAGTCGTCACTTACGCTACCTCCACGAGGAGAATTGGGTTTGTGAAGATTGTTGACAAAGCGAATGGTAATAGTTTTTAAGGTGTCAGGACTATTATTCGAATAATCGATTGTTTCTGTTCCGCTTACAATTTTCGTCGACGGGTCAATCGTGATTTGCATGTTATATTTACCATGGTTTTGCCAATAATTTTTCCCTGGCTTACCATCCATTGAGCGGGTTCCCTTTTGTATCGCTGCTTTTATATTGCGTGGCATATATAATTCTTGGGCAAAAAGATTGGTCACGTTTATAGACAATGCCAATAGGAGGATGATTTTTTTCATTTGTTGATGCTTTTGATAACAACGTTATGCTATTAACGTAAAATTAAGCGAATACCACAATAAAAAACAAGTATAATCTGATTTTTACTTTTGCTTTATCATATTAAATGCATTTTAGCTAAAATATTTGCTTTTGTAAGAATTGCCTTATATCTTCGTTTTTGTTGAAGCAAGACTATGTAGGCTAAAAGCCGATGTAGTCTTGTTTGTTTTTTATAGGATTTTATAAATAATTGAGCAATGACAGACGTAACTTATTATACCCAAGAAGGTTTAGATAAACTAAAGGAAGAAGTACATTATTTAAAAACTACGGGCCGTCAATTAATTTCGAAAGCAATTGCAGAAGCCAGAGATAAAGGCGATCTTTCTGAGAATGCTGAATATGATGCAGCTAAAGAAGCCCAAGGGTTACATGAAGCTAAAATTTCCAAGTTAGAAGCAACTTTATCTAGTGCCCGTTTAATTGATGAATCTAAATTAGATTTAACCAAAGTGTTGGCATTATCGATCGTTAAAATAAAGAACCTTAAAAATGGCGCAACCATGTCTTATCAGTTGGTTGCTGAAAGTGAAGCAGATTTAAAAACAGGGAAAATATCTGTAAAATCACCTATTGCACAAGGTTTATTAGGCAAGTCTGTAGGAGATACTACCGAAATACAGGTGCCGGCAGGAAAAGTTGAGTTTGAAATATTAGAGATATCAAGGTAAGTTGAATAAAAAAAGATG
>DATJDT010000127.1:0-6037 GCA_035497275.1 Pedobacter sp. | reverse complement strand
AAGACTTGATACGGGCAGCTTTACCAGTTAATTCACGTAAATAGAACAATTTAGCTCTACGCACTTTACCGTGACTATTAACTTCTACTTTCTCAATATTTGGAGAATTAATTGGGAAGATACGCTCTACACCAACACCATTACTCATTTTACGAACAGTAAACGTTTCGTTTGCACCAGCGCTGTTACGTTGAATAACAACACCTTGATAAATTTGAATACGTTCTTTATTACCTTCGCGAATTTTATAGTGAACACTCACTGTATCTCCTGATTTGAAAGAAGGAAACTCATTTTTCGCGATTACCTGCTCTTCTACAAATTTTACTAAATCCATGATTTTAAGCTATTAAGCCGATTTTTTGTTGTTTAAAATCGGACTGCAATATTAGGAATTTTATTTTAAAAATAAAAGGGTTTACGGAAAATAATTTATTTTTTAACAAGAAGCAGGTTTTCCACAATCGCGCTTTGCCTTTGATTTCACAGATTAGGTAGATTTCATTGATTATTTTAATAAGTCTGGCCTCCGCTCTTGCGTGCGTTTTAAAGCCTCGTCATGACGCCAATCATTAATTTTGGCCTCATGCCCACTAAGCAATACATCGGGCACCTTGTGACCCCGCCAGTCGGCCGGACGGGTATAGTTAGGTGCGTCCAATAATTCTCCCTGAAAGCTATCAGAAAGAGCCGAGGTTTCATCGTTTAACACACCTGGGATTAATCGTACAACGGCATCGACTACCACCGCTGCGGGTAATTCACCCCCAGAAAGCACATAATCACCAATAGAAATTTCTCTGGTAACAAAAATATCTCGGATACGTTGATCAATGCCCTTATAGTGCCCACATAAAATGATAATGTTTTTTTTGATAGAAAGCTGATTGGCAATGGTTTGATTTAATGTTTCCCCATCAGGGCTCATAAAAATAACTTCATCATATTCCCGCTCACTTTTAAGTTTTTCAATGCAGGCAGCAAACGGCGGGATAGACATAATCATACCGCTCCCTCCGCCATAGGGATAATCATCTACGCTCTTTTGTTTGTTGGTAGCGTAATCTCTTAAGTTATGAACCACAATTTCGGCTATGCCCTTTTTTTGCGCTCTTTGTAAGATAGAGTGGGCGAAGGGGCTGGTTAATAAATCGGGTAAAACGGAGATGATATCGAAACGCATAGGACAAAGATAAGCATGTACTTTGACAATCTTTAAAGATTGTCAAAGTGGTAGGCTAGTCTCGAATTCGAGACTAGTGTAAAAGGTTTTTTACTATTTTGTATGAACTAGTCTCCCTCTTCTAAATCGAATATTTCTTCAACATTGACGCCAAATACTTTCGCCATCTTCAAAGCCAACACCGTTGATGGAACATACTTTCCCGATTCTATGGTATTAATTGTTTGACGGGAAACTTTTATTAAATCGGCAAGCTCGGCCTGTGTTATATTTTTGATGGCACGTTGTATCCGTAAATTATTTTTCATAAGAAATCCCTCCTTCAATTGTGTTTAATAACCTTACGTTCTTATAGTTAACATACTCCATTCTCAATACAAAGTATAAAAGCAAAGAAAACTCAGCATATAGCAAAAAGTATAAGTAACTGAGGGAATAAAGTAATAATGTACCGATTAAAATTAATCCATAGTTTAAATAAACTGCTATTTGTAAACTCTCTAGTCGGTGCTGCATCACCATTTCATCTTCTATTTTGTTTTTGGAAAAAGCCCATAATAAAAGCCCAATTATAAGGCCTGCATAAATGATAGCCAGCGCCGAGTCTTTCACATCGCTTTGCAAATCTATGGCTAAACCAACAATAAGTCCAACTAAACAGGTGAGCGACATAATAATGCCGATCCTTTTAAATGGCTGATGTGGCAAGAACTTTGGTTCGCTAATTAAATAGCTTTCATTCTTTATATGTTTAAGGTAATAAAATCTAAAAATGAAGATTAACAATGGGGTAAATAAATTAAGCTCTCCCATGTGTCCGCTAAAAAATGGGATTTCTCCAATAATAATAGTAAGGAAGACCCATATAAAATAAAGCCCATAATAAATCATAATTGCCCAGTAAAGAGCATTAAGCCTAAGTTTGGCATTCAGTTCATCTTCGTTTTTACTTTTGGAGAAGGCGACTAAGATCAAACCGATTACGACTAAGAACACACATAGTTCATTTGTAAAATTTTCAAAACCCTTTTGAAAAAAACCATCTTTTTCTCGCATTTTAAACCCGAAACCAGAGAGTTCAAAATTTTTCATTACATTAAGATAGCCCAGTACAAAGCCTGGGATGGTTAATAGGTAGCCAAACAAGCTACACCATGCTGGAAATAAGTATTTAGTTTTCATTTTTGTGGGTTTGAAAAAGCTATTTTTTTTCAATAGAAAAAAGGAAATATAAAACATAAAAGGCCTGAATATATACTGCTTTAAGACTTATTACGGCCGCCATATCTGGCATTGCGGCGAATGAGCAAACATTCCCTATGATAGCCCATATGCATGTAAAAAGCATTGTAGCTAAAAAGGAACGCAAACGAAGCTGATTTATAAATTCATCTTCACATTTTTGTTTCGAGAAAATGACAAGCAAAAAGCCAATCCCGATAATAGCTCCTATTAACGGATCGTAAGGGTCTACAAATAAATGATATTTAATAGTGCGGAATACATTCCACGCACTTCCACAAACTACAATTGCAGCCCCTGCATATTTAAAATTATAAGGCAATAATTTAATTTCTTTCATAGTGTCAAATTTTATTTACCAAATGTAAAGCAAAGCTTACATAAATGTCAAGTAAAATTGACAAAAAGAATGAAATAGTTTACAAAAAGCTGTAAATCAGTACAATAAAATTAAGAGTTAAACCGTCCATTGGTCGTGTATCACAGCAACTAAGCAATACTCTCCGTTTTGCTTTTCAAAGACCAGACGTAAGCTTGTCCAGTCCATCCCTTCATACTTTTGATCAAAGCCGCTAAAATGATAATCTACAAAGTGATGATTGGGGTAAATTTCTTTGATATTATTAAGCGAATTTCCCTCCTTAATGAGTTCATCATAACCTACCGCTTCGGCATTTAAGTAATCGGCGCTATAGGCAAATTTTTTTAGGTAAGCAGGCACTGTTAATTTAATGGGTTCGCCAGTGCCATCGTAGCTTCCCCATGTTAATATCCATTTATTATTTATGGCAGCGATTAAATCGGCGGAGTGTAATTTTTTACTTTTTATAGTATCTATGTGGCCGTAGGGAGAAAAAAGCACACCATTGTTAGAGAAGTATTTCGTTAGCTCGGGAATATTGTTTTCTTTTAAAAGCACTAGAATCTGGCGGGCTGTCGCTTTAATTGAATCTTGTTGGGTTAGTCCTGTTGTTTCAGGAGCATTCCCTATTTCGACGGTATCTTTGGACTCCGATTTTGCCTCTTTTTTGTTATTTCCGCAGCTGCTGAGGATTAACATGCTAACAATCAAAAAAAATAGGTTTTTCACAGCTATTCAACGATTAAAGAATGAAAATGTTTCTTTTAAAAAATTGCTTATTGTTTAATTACCTCAACTTTTCGCCATAATTCTTTCCAGCTATATCTTTCCAATCCATTTTGTCCCTCTAATACGCCTTGTAGAATAACATATTTATTTCCACGATCGTCCGCTTTAAATTCGTATTTAACTTTATATGTTTTGCCTTCCAATTTCACCTCTTTATTTGTAGTGGAGGATAAAAGGATATCATTAAAATATTCGTGATCGATTACACTAAATTTACCTTTTTGTTGTACATATGCGCCCTTTTCAGTAACACGGACCTGTGTACAGGAGCTATCTGTACTAAAGAATTTTAAAGTAGTAAAAAAAGGGGTTGTACGTTTTGCGGTATCATTTGGGGGGTATTTAACAAATTCCCAAGTTCCAATAAATTGATCGTTTTTGTTAGGATTTTGTGCGTTGGCAATATTTACGGCAAAGAAAAAAACCAGGGTCGTTAAAGTGCATTGTAACAATTTTCGGGTCATATGTTTAAGATTTGTTTTAAGGATGCACTAATCTACTAAATTCCACAAACTAACATATTATTTACTATGTTAAATAAATATCCAATAACCCCTCTGGTAAATCTACGAATAGCATTTTTTCATCTTCATCAATTTCTACGATCATATCTTCATTTAGCGGGAACAAGATTTCAGTTTCTTTATAAAGTACAGTAGCTACAAATTGTTGAGGGTATTCATTGATGGCAATAATTTTACCAAGCTCCCCATAAGTTTCGTCGCTTACAACGAAGCCTTTTAAATCATCATAGGTAAAGTCATCTTCCCCGCGCTCTGGCATTTTAGTTAGGGGTAGATAGATTTTCTTTTTAACTAAAGCTTGAGCCTTGTCAATATGATCTACATCATCAAAATAAAATAAGCCTGTACTATTCGGATATAATTTATGTGAGGCAACAAAAAAAGGAACCATTTTGCCATTCATGTCGGCAAAAAGAACTTCAAAATCCAAATCCTCGTAGGCATCAAATTCAAAATATAATTGAACTTCTCCTTTTAAACCTTTTGTTTTGGTAATATAGCCTATATAAAATGCTTCTTCGTGTTTCATAATGTAGCTTGCTTCGTTCCTCGCAATGATGCAACGTTAATAATTACTAGTAAAAAAAATAGCGTTCTGATTATTCAGAACGCTATGATAAAATTAAAGCAAATCTATAGATTAAGCTTCTTCTTTTGTTTCTTCTTCAGTTGAAGCCTCAGCAGCAGGAGCCTCTTCTGCAGCAGGTGCTTCATCAGCAACCGCAACAGCTTCTTCAACAGCTGGAGTTTCTTCTACCGCTACTTCTTCAGTTGCAGCTTCTACAGCAGGCGCCTCTTCAGCAACCACTTCTTCTTCTACAACCTCTTCTGCTACTGGTGCATTTTTCAATGCAATAGCAGCACCGCGGTCTGCATTTTTCTTAGCTTCAGCAGCTAGGGCAGCTTTTTTAGCTTCACCTTTAGTTGCATTTAAGCTGTCTTTTTTGCCTTCGATTTGACCGCCTTTAGCTTCTAACCAAGCTGCAAATTTTGCATCAGCTTGTTCAGTTGTTAAAGCGCCTTTTTTAACACCACCTTGTAAGTGTTTCTTGTATAAAACACCTTTGTAAGAAAGAATAGCGCGAGCAGTATCCGTAGGTTCAGCACCTTTGTTTACCCAGTCTAACGTTTTTTCGAAGTTAATTTCAATAGTAGCAGGATTGGTATTTGGGTTATAAGAACCTAAACGCTCAATAAATTTACCATCTCTTGGAGAGCGAGAATCCGCTACTACCACGTGGAAAAAAGGCTTACCTTTTTTACCGAATCTTTGCAATCTGATTTTAGTTGCCATTTCTGTATTAAGTTTATGTATTCAACATAGTTCCCGGAGCTTCGTGCTTGCGGGGATGCAAAAGTAAGTAAAATCCTAATAATTAACAAACTGCATTAAATTTTAAATTCAAACTATAAAGGTTTGACAGGATTTTAGGATATTTGAAAACATGAAGATAGCTATTGATATGGATGAGGTTTTGGCAGATCCTCTCCACAAATTCATCCAACTTTATAACCGCGATTATGGTATTCCTCTTGACCTTAAGATTAATGCTGGCAATGAGATTTACCATCATGTGCCGGAACATATTAACCATAAATGGTTTGATTATATTAACGAAAAGGGATTTTTTAGAGATTTACCAGTTATAGATGGAGCTGTAAATGCCATCCAAAAATTGCAAGAACAACATGAAGTTTATATAGTTTCGGCTGCAATGGAGTTCCCAAATTCATTAGAAGATAAATATCACTGGTTGGCTGAACACTTCCCATTCATAGGCTGGAAAAACATTGTGTTTTGCGGGGAGAAAATCGTAAATACCGATGTAATGATCGATGACAGGGCAAAAAATTTTATTGATTTTAAGGGAAGAACATTGCTTTTTACTTCACCACATAACCTTTTACTTACCCAATACGAAAGAGTTGATAATTGGG
>DATJDT010000126.1:0-5865 GCA_035497275.1 Pedobacter sp. | reverse complement strand
AGTATCAGCGGTAACTCCAACCGCAGCACCAACACGCAATCTTCCTTTTTCGTCCTTACAGGCCACTGGATAATTTTTTACCTTCTGAATATCCTTGAAAGTAATTAGCCCGCATAAATATCCTTCGGCATTAACAACCGGCAACTTTTCAATTTTATAATTCTGCAATATCTCTTCTGCCTGGATTAAATTAGTGCCCTCTGGAGCAACAATTAAATTCTCTTTGGTCATCACATCAACAATAGGTTTGTTCATGTCTTTTTGGAAACGCAGGTCGCGATTTGTAATAATACCAACAAGCTTATTATCACTACTTACAACGGGAATTCCGCCTATTTTATGCTCTTTCATTATTTTAAAAGCATCGGCAACGATTGAATTTTCCAATAAAGTAACTGGATCTTGGATCATTCCACTCTCAGAACGTTTTACTTTACGTACCTCTTCTGCCTGTCTGTCAATCGTCATATTTTTATGAAGCATTCCGATACCACCATTTTGAGCAATGGCAATAGCTAATTCCGCTTCAGTAACAGTATCCATAGCAGCAGAAATTAATGGGACATTTAGCTTTATATTTTTTGTTAAAAACGTAGCTGTATTAACGTCACGAGGCAAAATCTCAGAATATGCAGGCACTAACAATACATCATCGTATGTTAAACCAGTCGCAATAAATTTTTGGGGATCGAGTTGCATAGCAAATAAATTAGGAGTTATTATTTGCAGGGCAAAGATACGATTTAATCAGTCAATTAAAAAATATCTTTTGGGAATAAATAAATTTAAAATAATTATGAAATCACTGTAGCGTTTTTAATCTTTCTCTCGTTTACCCAATATAAACTAGCTCAGAAATGCTTAAAGTTGGTGAGAACTCTAAGTTTAATTCGAGAAAGGTTGGTGAGAACCTTAAGTTTAGTTTAGGAAAGGTTGGTGAGAACCTTACCTTAATTTTTTTTAAATTATATATAAATTAACACCTCTGTTTAAGATTACACCTAAAATATGGCTACTGTTTGTAAAATTGCAAACAGTAGCCAGCGGTGTTTTATAGCCTCCCTCAATCTTACAATACACATAGATTAACAGTCACATTTTCATTAATTTATACGTAGATGGTTGGTTGTATCACCCTGTGCTTTATTACTAGCACCAAAAGGGGTTATATGTGAAAACGGCAAACCTAAGTTTGTGAATTAATTGATACAAATTGGCGAAACCCGGAAAAACTCTTCATCTTTAACTCAAAAAAATTTCAAATGAAGAAACTTCTTATTCTAATTCTCACAATTGCTCTTAGTTTTTCTGCTATTGCACAAAATTTTAAATATGCATTTGTTACAGATACACATGTAGGCGCTTCAACAGGTGAGGAAGATTTAAGACGCACTGTAGCAGACATTAACAATCAAAAAGACCTTGATTTTGTGGTAATCACTGGCGATATAACTGAAATGGGTACCAATGATGAATTAAAACTTGCAAAAAGTATTTTTGCTCTTCTAAAGATTCCCTATTATATTATGCCAGGCAATCATGATACGGGATGGTCAGAATCAGGTGGCGTAAGCTTTATTAAAGAGTTTGGCTATGATAAATTCACATTCGATCATAAAGGTTATCGGTTTATCGCTTGTGCATCGGGCCCATATGTGCGTATGAGCGATGGACATATTCCACGAGACGCAACTGTTTGGTTAGACCAAATATTAAAAAAAACACCTAAGGATATGCCTATTATCTTCTTAAATCATTATCCCATTGATAATAGCCTCGATAACTGGTATGAAGTTACCGATAGATTAAAAACGCGTAACATCCAATATATCATCAATGATCATGGACATAACAACAATGCCATGAATTTCGAAGGTATTTCGGCAACCATGGGCAGGTCTAATTTAAGAGCAAAAGATACTATTGGCGGTTACAATATCGTAAATATGTTAAAGGATACCGCATATTTCGCTGTTAAAAAACCTAACCAAACACTATTACCAGCTTGGCGAAAAATTGCATTGAAAAAATTCGTACACCAAACTTTAAAAGCTTACGATAGACCAAGTTTTGAAATCAATAAAAAATATGCAGCAGTGAAAGAAGTATGGACCTATCACTCGAGTGCTAATGTGGTAAATACCCCTGCATATAATGATAAAGCTGTGATATTTGGCAATAGCTTAGGATTAGTCGAATCATTAAGTAGAAACACCGGTAAGAAATTATGGACTTTTAAAACAAAAGGTGCTATTTATTCATCACCGGTTATCTATAAACAACTGGTAATTTTAGGCTCAGGAGATGGCACTATTTATGCCTTAAACAACGCCAATGGAAAGGTGGTATGGAAAGTTGAAACTGCAAATGCGGTATTAGGCTCGCCAGTAATTGATGGAGAAAATGTTTTGATTGGGGGGAGCGACCACACATTTAGGGCAATCAATATTAAAACAGGTAAAGTGGTTTGGAAATTTGAAGATATCGAAGGAACAATCGTTGGTAAGCCCTTAATCTATCGAGGTAAAGTGATTTTTGGTTCTTGGGGAAGGCATTTATATGCACTCGATACAAAATCAGGTAACCTTTCTTGGAAATGGAACAATGGCAATGGAAATCGAATGTTCTCTCCCGCAATGTGTACTCCTGTTGCAACAAATGGCATTGTTTATATTGCCGCCCCTGATCGTTTTTTAACTGCAATCAGTGTAGCCGATGGACAAACAGTATGGAGAACCAAAGAAGCGAAAGTAAGAGAATCCATTGGCCTCTCCGCTGATAGCACTACCATATATGGAAAAACTATGCAAGACACCGTGGTAGCTTTTAAAACTACAACCACTGCTCCAGAATTGGCCTGGAAATTAAATGCAGGCTTTGGATACGAACATACTCCATCTGATCTGGTTGAAAAAAACGGCGTTGTTTTTTACGGAACGAAAAATGGGGTAGTTTATACTTTTGATGCAAAAACCCATCAAAACTTATGGCTACATAAAATTGATAATTCTATGATCAACACGATCAACCCAATAGATGAAAAGAATATTATTGTAAGTACAATGGATGGGAAAGTAACACTTATACAGAATAAAGAGTAAAATAACGGACTTACGAAGTTTACCCAGCTAGGCCGCTAGTAACTTCGTAAGTCTTATTCCTCGCAGTGTTGCCTTAATTGTTTCGGGCCTTGAGGCCAGATAAAGGCAGTTGTTTGTTTTTTCCAGCCCATGCTTTTATAAAAGGGATCGGCACCAGGTGCTGCACTTAGGTTTACAAAATGATAATCAACCAACTGATTATTCAAGGTGGTAACCAAATACTTGCCTAAGCCCTGTCCCTGATAATCGGGATCTACTACAATATCTGCTAACATCGCATAATATCTCCCATCACCTACAACCCTTCCAAATGCTATAACTTGTTCATCTTTGTATATAAAAAAAGTAGTGGTACTTAGTCTAAAAGCTGTTTCGATTTCAATAGCTTTACGATGTTTCCATTCAATTTTATAAAATAAGGAGATTATATAATCCCAATCAATGGTTGATAAATCTGGGTTAAGCTTATAGGTATAAGCTGGATTTTCTTGTAAGATGCTCATTTTTTAAACTATTAGTTAGGCTTTTGCTTTACCCACCACAACCTCGATAAAGCTTTTTGGATCTAAATATTGTTGGGCAATTTGCTGTAATTTATCAGCATCTATGCTTTTTACAGTTTGAATATAATTGGTATAATAATCGTAGCTCAAATTAGAAAAATAAAGATTTTTAAACTTATCAGCATGAGAAAAGATATTTTCCAGGCTTCCCAATAGTGAGCCTAACATATAATTCCTAACCAAATCTAATTCTTCATCACTTGCGCGATCAGATCTTAAAAGTTCAATTTCCTTATATATTTCTGTCAAGGCATCTTCACAAACATCACCGCCAACTTCGGTGGCAATAAAGAAATAGCCAGCATGTTTTAACGAAGCAATACCCGAACCTATTCCATAGGTATATCCCTTATCTTCCCTAATATTTGCCATTAATCTAGACCCAAAATAGCCTCCCAATAAGGTATTTAAAACCTGAAAGGCAGGAAAGTCTGGATGAGAACGATTAATAGCCAATTTCCCCATTCTTATAGCGCTTTGAACTGAATCGGGTTTGGCTATAAAAATTTTATGGCCATTACCCGGCAAATAACTAAACTCATTTAATTTCGTTGGCGAATTGTTTTCCCAATTTCTCCCAAAAAATTCGTCCAATAATGCAAATTCATGGTCGCCAAATTTACCGGCACTGATAATTACGCAATTCTCCGGTTTAAAAGCTGCTTCAAAATAGCTTATCAGATCATCCCTTTTCAATGCATCATAATCGGCCATTGTAATATCAGATCCATAGGCAGTATCTCCAAACACCCCATGAGCAAAGGTCTTCCTTGCTAAGAAATCATTCTTTTGCAAATTCACTTGTAATTTTTGCTTTTGGTTTTGAATAAAGATCTCTAACTCTTGCTGTGGGAATACACTTTCAGTTAATATAGCTTTTACAATAGGCAAAACTGCAGAAAGGTGTTTACTTAAGCTATAAAGTGTAATAGTGATATGATCTGCACCGTAATCACTTTGCAAAAATGCACCATAATAATCTACCTGCTCTGCTATTTCTTTAGCCGACAAATTTTTAGTTCCATTGTTAATCAAACTGTTAACAGTTACGGCTTGCAGGGGTTTATTTTGATCCCAATTTACATTATCAAAAATAAATTCAATTCTTACCAATTCCTTTTGGCCGGCATTGAAATTATAAACCTTAATGCCATTGCTTAGTGCCTTTTGTGCTGGTGCAATAAAATTAATATCGTTTACCTGTTGATATGTGGGGGTAAGTGTACGGTTAAGCATTGGCTAAATAGTATAAGGTTGATGATTTTTCTTTAACAAAAGTTGCCTTGGCAGCTTCCTTAATCTGCTGTGCGGTAATGGTCGAATACTTTTCCATTTCACCATTTAATAGGTTCGCATCACCTAATAACTCATAATAAGCTAAATTCATTGCCTTATCAAGCAAGTTCATTTCCGAAAATGCCATAATTGACTCCGATTTATTCTTTACCTTGGTTAACTCTGCATCACTTACTAGCTCATTGCTAATTTTCTCCAATTCTTTCCATATGGCAAGTTCAGCTTGAGCTTGATCTACGCCAGAAATCAATTTTCCTTCAACTATAAACAAACCCTCATCCAGGCTCCCCGTCATATAGGCATTGATATCACTAAATAATTGTTGTTCCTTTAATAAACTATTGTATAACCGAGATGATTGTCCCTGGGATAAAATATCACTTAACAAATCAAATACCTGATAAGTAGGGTCCTTTCTCGCAGGCATTTTAAAAGCAATATAAATTGCATTTAAAGGCACATTAGCTTTTACAGTTAATGACCGAGCTGCAGTTTGAGGTAGTTCTTTGGGTAAATTTCGCTCGTACTTATCCCCAGCAGGGATAGGTTCAAACCACTTTTCTGCAAGTTTCCTGACTTCATCGGTAGTTACATTTCCTCCCACAACTAAAATTGCATTTTGCGGTGTATAATGTTTTTTGAAGAAAGCTTTTACATCTTCCATTTTAGCATTTTCTATCTGTGCTAAATCTTGTCCAATGGTTGCCCACTGATATGGATGTGTTTCATAAGCCAAGGGCCTAAGCTTTAGCCATACATCGCCATAAGGTTGATTTAGATAGCGCTGCTTAAACTCTTCCATCACAACATTACGTTGCGTATCCAAACTTTTTTCAGAAAATGCAAGGCTCAGCATTCTATCGCTTTCCAGCCAAAAAGCTGTTTCTAAATTTGCCGAAGGCAGC
>DATJDT010000125.1:0-1602 GCA_035497275.1 Pedobacter sp. | reverse complement strand
CCGCATAATTAATTGCCGTAATAGGTAATTTGTTCGCTTGGTAGCTTGTTCCAGCCGCCGAAGAAAGGGCAGTAGCCATTTTTTGATGATCGAATGCCGGTGATTTGCCCTTTTTAGCAGGATCTACCAAAATAAATTCCGTTCCCTGAGCGCTAGCAATCGAATACCAAAAACGATCTCCAGCAAGCCAATTAGGCCTCAAATTGCTCTTGTCTATAAAGGACTCGGTATTATAAGCCATAAATTTTTCGGCACGTTCATAATCCTTATCGGTTAATGTCCTGCCTTGTTGGGCTGTAGCGCTCAAAGTGAGTGCAAACCCTGTTGCCAATAGTAAATATCTATTCATACATTATTGTTTTTAATGGTCTTCCTAGTAGGAATCTTAAATTCGATGTAAATTAAAAATTTTTACAGCGGCTTTACGAATTAGGATAGAAATGTTACTTAATCAGCAATTATACTTTAACTAAGAACTAGTTTTTTTTGGCAATTTTCCGATTGATTAACCAACTTTCCACCCTGTTCCAAAATCCATCCGCATACTGCCATGATAAAGCTTCGTTGTAGTAGCCAGTAGCAACGGTCATTCCAGTATGTCCCATATTAGGCACAATTGCAACAGTATAATCTTGGTTGCCAGCGAATGCTAATGCTTCTTTAATTCTAGGATAACTTTTTTGTGAGTTAACGTTCCAATCTTTTTCTGCCATTAACCACAGTGTAGGAGTTTTAATATTTCTCAAATAGCTATAGGAGTCGTATTTTAAGTTAGCCTTTAACCAAGTCCACCATTTTTCTGAACCCGAGGATTTTAGTCTTTCTTGAGGAAAGACCTTTTTATACCAACTGTTATTAGCGTAACTTTTCAAGATCTCATTTCCTTCATCCCATGTTTTTCCTGAAGCGGCCGCTAGCCAATGTTTTTGGTACATAGGTATTATTTCATCAACTTCGCTGTTACTAAAACCATCTGCTAACAAAGAACCTCTATATTCATGACTGATAGTTTCCAATACACTTTCTCCAGCACCTACACGCATCAGTAAAAAGGCTAATGACTTTGTTTTTGCTGCTGCGATAGATCCAACCCATCCACCCTGACTATTGCCCAATAATCCGATTTTCTTAGGATTTACTCCGACTTGAGTTTTTAAAAAGTCAATCCCAGCGCAAATATCGTTCGCTAAAGTTTCGAAACTAGCTGTTTCCCAATCGCCAGCAGAGGCACCAGCGCCCCTTTTATCAAACGTTAGCACACCAATACCCAGTTGTAGAAAGTACGTAGTGAAAAAGCCCACACCCCGTGTAGTTGCTCCAGAACCATGCGCAAATACAACCACAGGATGTGAACCTTTGGCAATTGGTAGGTATAAGTCGCCCTTTAATACAGTGGTATCGTTTTTAAACGAAACTTCTTTTCTAATATGATGATTAACTTTCTTCCCGAGAAGCAGTTTAGTTCCATTTTTAATTTGTAGTCCCTCTACTTTTTTATCTTTCAAAACAAATGAAAAAGTTTTAGTACTATCATTGTTATCCCTAAAGATATTTTTCCCGACTGGTACCAAAGCCCCTAATTGGCGCGATGTAAGGTCTAAA
>DATJDT010000124.1:0-6525 GCA_035497275.1 Pedobacter sp. | reverse complement strand
CTCAACAAAATCCGTAAGCTGACTTGGTGGCTCCGGAAAGGCAGCTAACTTCCTGTCCAAATCAGGTATATCCGATTTAAAACCAGGGTATAGCTTCCCTTTTGGCCCCTCTATATAAGGCACATTTGTGTCTGTACCTGCACCATCCAAAATTATCTGGCATCCATCAGCATAGGTATAGGTAATTCTACGCCAGGTACCCACGGCATCATAATGTTGCTGTGGTGCATCTATCTCTACAGAAACCGGACTAGTATCATCCTTTCCTAAAAAATACTGGATTGGATCAATATAGTGTTGGCCCATATCGCTTAAACCACCGCCATCGTAATCCCAATAACCCCTAAATGTTTGGTGTACTCGGTGGGTACTATATGGTTTAAAAGGTGCGGGACCTAACCACGACTCGTAATCTAGCTCTGCTGGTACAGGTTCGATCGGCAAGTTTTCATTCCCTACCCAGAAAAACTTCCAGTCGTATCCTGTATGTTTACCTACCGTTACTTTTAATGGCCAACCTAACAGGCCACTATCTACAAGCTTTTTAATGGGTTTAACCGTTGTTCCCATACCATAGAAGGTATCTTTAAACCTAAACCAGGTGTTAAGCCTAAACATACTTCCATTCTGTTTCATAGCTTCTACTACCCGCTTACCCTCTCCAATGGTATGAGTCATTGGCTTTTCACACCAAACATCCTTTCCAGCATTGGCAGCATCAACAGCCATTATACCATGCCAGTGAGGTGGCGTTGCGATATGCACAATATCCACTTCTGGTAGCTTTAATAATTCGCGGTAATCGCTAAATGTTTTAACACCTTTATCAAGTAAAGGCAATGATTTTGCAATATGCCTGGTATCTACATCGCAAATAGCCACAACTTGGGTTCCGTCATATGGAAAATGACCTCTCCCCATGCCGCCAACCCCTATTACCGCCTTGGTAAGTTTGTCGCTCGGAGCTAAATAGCCCTGACCTCCAAGTACATATCGAGGAATTATGGTAAATGAAGTTAAAGCAATTGCAGATTTCTTAATAAAGTCTCTTCTACTGTTTTCTTGTGTTGGTTCTTTTGTGGTTTTCATTTATGGTTTTTGGTGATAAATAACGCTAGTAGGGAAATCAAATCTTTACTAAAAGTAATATTAAAAAGAATTTACAACAAAGGCAAAGGATCTATAAAAAATGTATAAAATAAAAATACTTTAGTTATTTTTTTATGTAAGTTTGACGCTATTAGTTAAAATATATCTATAAGCTGATGAATCTTTCCTTATTAAATGGATTATTAAAAGAACGTAACGAGAAACATCGGATACATAAATATAAACTTTTGAAATGTCTTTTCAAGCTTGGCCCAACAGCTGTGTCCACAATATGCGATCAATTGGGTATGAGCCCTCCCAGCGTTTTAAAATTAATAGGCAGTTTAACAGACGATAATTGGATCGAAAAAAAAGGATTTGGCTTATCCATTGGTGGCAGAAGGCCCGATCTTTATGGTTTGGTGGATGGTAAAATATTGATCATCTGCATAGACATACAACTTTTTCATACTAAAATAGCCATTATTGAAAACAATTATAATTCTGTAGTTGACACTAAAATAATCAACATACCCATTACCATGAATAGGTCTGACTTTCTGAGTATTTTAAATCAAGAAATACAGGAAATGATAGATTCAGAAGGAGTTGACCGCAGCAAATTAATTGGATGTAGCGTTGGAGTTCCTGGTTTGATCGACACAGAACAGGGCGATAATTATAGTTATCTGTTAGATTCTGATCAAAATATTTCATTAGCAAGCGCTTTCGAAAATGTACTCCAATTGCCTGTTGTTATTCAAAATGATGTAAATGGCTCGTCAATGGCCGAACTTAGTCACGGACTGGCCAAAGGAAAAAAAAATGTACTCATCTTATTGATGGATTGGGGAGTAGGCTTGGGAATTATCATGGATGGGAAGTTAAGAAAAGGAGCCTGTGGCTTTTCTGGCGAGCTGGGTCATATTCCCGTGGTAGAGAATGGCGAATTGTGTTATTGCGGTAAGCACGGATGTTTGGAAACGATTGCTTCTGGAAATGCATTATCGAAAATGGCTAAGGCCGATATTTTGTCGGGGAAGAATTCGATGCTAAACCAACTTAGCCCAGAAGAGCTGGAAAGAATTGAACCGGATGTGATAATTAAAGCAGCCAATAAAGGAGATCAATATGCGATCCAACTTTTATCTAACGTTGGCGCACATATGGGAAAAGGAATCTCCATATTAATCCAATTATTTAACCCAGAACTGATTATTTTAAGCGGCCAAATTGCGGCAGCCAAACAATATATAACCTTGCCCATGCAACAGGCTATCAATACTTACTGTATGACCCAAATTCGAGAAAAAACAGTTATCGTTACCTCTGAACTGGGCGAGACTTCTAGATTATTGGGCTATGCGATGCAAGGTATTAACGAAATTTTGGAAGCTTGCATAAGAACGACCAAGCTTACAAAAGCAACTAAAGAGTAAATATTATTAACTTTCGTCTAGCCGGTTATTGATTTGATAAGGACTGCTTAGTTTTAATTTTTTCTTTTGTCCTGGTTCAAAATAGTAATCAATACGCCCTAAATTTATGCCAGCAAAACCAACTTGGTTAATGGTAGTTAGCTGTCCAGCTAAATTCTTCACATCTTCTGGAACATCTAAGAATGAGTGGGTATGCCCACCAATAATCAAATCGATATTTTTGGTGCTAGCCGCTAATACCTGATCCGAAACTGTAGCATCTCTATATCGATAGCCTAAGTGAGAAAGACATATAACCAAATCGCAATGATACTCGTTTTTAAGTAACGAAGCCATTTCATTAGCTTTGGCTATAGGATCTAAGTATTGGGTCTCGCCATAGTTTTTTGGATCAACCAGGCCTTTTAATTGAATACCTATTCCGAATACGCCAATCTTTAATCCAGCTTTCTTAAAAATTTTAAAAGGTTCTGTTGAGCCATGAAGAGCCGTGTCTTTTAAATCATAATTGGCAATCAATACATCAAAATTAGCATGTGGTAGTTGCTTATAAAACCCTTCAACACCATTGTCAAAATCATGGTTGCCTAAAGTTGTGGCATCATAGCCCATGGCACTCATTAATTTCATTTCCAATTCACCACCATACTTATTAAAATATGGGGTACCTTGAAATATATCACCAGCGTCAAGCAATAATACATTTTCTTGTGCTGCCCTTATTTTTTTGATTAATGCTGATCTACGCGCAGTACCACCCAATCCTTGATTTCTGGAACCATCCATCGGAAAGGGTTCTATCCTACTATGCACATCATTGGTATGGAGGATAGTTAGCTTTTGTAAACGGCCACTGGCAAATGCATCAAAGGAATTAATATTCAGCGCAAAAGCAGCACTTAATACACCACCAGCTTTGATAAAATTACGTCTACTAGTTTTTTGTAATTCTTCCATCTATTTTAGCATTAATTTTTTTACCCGCCAATTCTATTTCTGCAACTTCCTTTAACAAGGCATCCCGCACTAATAAGCCAATATTTTTTCGTGAAATCGGATTGCCAAAACCATTAGAATCATCGCCACCGTTTCCAATATAATCTGATGTAAGCACTAAGTATGTTTGTTCAACATCAAAAGGCTTACCATTGATATAAATATTTTCAGGATTTTTATCTGTGATCTTCATTCTTAAACCGGCAACAGGTTGTCCGTTGGCACTAGCAATAAATTTTAAGACCTTAAGTACATCACTTCCCTTTAATTTAAATAACACCAATTGATTTTCAAAGGGCATCAATTCAAATATACCCGACACGGTAATAGGTCCTTTTGGAATATCGTTGCGTAATCCACCTTTGGTAGTGGGAAAAACAAAATCAATATTTGGTTCTATTTTCTTAGCTTGATCGAATACTGCATCAGCAAAGAAGTTGCCCAGTACAGATTCTGGGAGCTCAGAAGTTTTTGTTAGTAAAACCTCCGTATTCCCTATTACCTTATTCATTTCTTGATCAAGCTTAAGCTTATAGGGTAAGTAGGCTTTAACAATGCTACTATCTACACTAATTTTATCATTAATACTATATTCCTCACGATTTGATTTAGTAATGGCGTATTGCGTACCGCAAGCACTTAATAAAGTAGCAGCAAAGATGAAAATGGAAAGTCTAGCTACACCCATTCTATTCCCTTTTTTAAGAAATCCTGCGTTTTTTCTTCTTCACTCCCTGCTTCAATTACAGGATTATAATTCCATTTGGCCGTTGGGGGCAAACTCATTAAAATACTTTCTATCCTACCATTGGTTTCTAATCCGAATTTTGTACCTGCATCATAAACTAAGTTAAATTCAGCATAACGACTTCTACGAAGATACTGCCATTCTTTGTGCTTTTCGGTAAATGACATATCGCTGTTGCGTTCAATGAGCTCGGTATATACAGGGAGAAATGTATTACCTACAGCTAATGAAAAATTTAAGAGCTGATCAAAATCGAGCTGTGTAGTTTCGGGCCTTAAACGATCGTAAAATATCCCGCCAACACCACGTGTTTCCTCTCTATGCTTGATAAAAAAGTAATCATCAGCTGTTGTTTTAAATTTGGGATAAAATGAAGGGTCGAATTCATCACAGGTTTGTTTTAAGCGATGATGGAAAAATCTGGCATCAGTTGGAATGACATAGTGAGGTGTTAAATCAATTCCCCCACCAAACCAACGTGTTTGGTCGTCCATTTCAAAATACCTGATATTCATATGTATAATAGGAACGAATGGATTTTCTGGATGCATAACAATAGAGACACCAGTGGCAAAAAAATCATCGCTATCCACTTTGAAAGCTTTCTTAACAGCCTCAGGCAATTTGCCATGAACAGCCGAAAAATTTACCCCACCTTTCTCTATCACATTTCCGTGCTGCATCACCCGGGTTCTGCCACCACCACCACCATCACGGCTCCAAAGCTCTTCTTCAAACTTAGCCTTTCCGTCAGCTTGCGCTAAACCATTACAAATATGATCTTGGATTTGCTGATAGGCTGCTGTTACTTTATCTCTAAACATGTTTTTTAAACCTTTTTACGATCTAAAGTTAAAGCTAATGAAAGGGTTATACCCCATAATTAAGGAGAAAGTACATTTTTTTGACATAATAACCTCTTTTACTCTTCCACATAGTCCAAGTCTTTGCTAAATGTTTCCTTTAACTGACTCAAAGCTACGAAAGCTATGATTAAACATACGGCACCTACAATCATAGCGCTTTGTAAAATACCTACCTCGCCCTTTAAAAATTGGAAAGAAATTGTAACGGCAACCACCGAACCACGTACAAAATTAGGCACCGTAGTAGTTACTGTTGCCCGTAAATTGGTACCAAATTGCTCTGAGGCAATAGTTACAAATGTTGCCCAATAACCAGAAGCAAAACCTAAAAATAAACTCAACCAAATAAATGTCTCCGGACTTAAGCCGTTAGCTGACAAATAAACGGCAATAGCGATGGCAGTTAACACTAAGAACATAAACATCACCTTTTTCCGCGATCGCAATAGCTGACATAAAAATCCGGCCACAATATCACCAATGGCAATACCAATGTAACAATACATTACACCTTTACCAACATTTAAAATACCCGTCGCATTTAATGCTTTACCAAATTCTGGCGAAAAGGTAATGAGTACGCCAACTACGAACCATAGCGGTAAACCTACTAAAATACAAGCTAGGTACTTCTTAAATCGAGCGCCGTTAGTAAAGAGCATCAAAATATTGCCACGCTGAATGGTACTTTCCTTTACTTCTTTGAACAATCCCGATTCCGCTAATCCAACTCTCAAAAATAAAAGCAGCAAGCCCATTCCGCCCCCAATAAAATAACTTGTTTGCCAGGTATAATGATCACTGATCAATGCCGCAGCAACAGCGCCAAATAAGCCTACACCAGCAACAATCATCGTCCCATACCCTCTATTTTCTTTGCTCATGGTTTCGGTAACCAAGGTAATACCTGCACCCAACTCTCCTGCTAAACCTATCCCCGCAATAAAACGAATAATGGTATAAGCAGTTACAGAACTTACAAAACCATTTGCAATATTAGCTAAGGAATAAACGATAATAGAGCCAAACAACACACTTAACCTTCCTTTCTTATCGCCCAGCACTCCCCACAAGATCCCTCCAATCAACATGCCGAACATCTGGCTATTGATGATATTCGCACCGATGCTTAACAGGTCGTCGTCGGCAACACCCAGGTCTTTCAAACTTTTAACTCTTACTACAGAGAAAAGAATAAGGTCGTAGATGTCTACAAAATAGCCAAGAGCGGCAACAATAATAATTAGGGTAACGTTCTTTTTGTTAACAGCGTTCATATGTTTGATTTGGAGCGATTAAACTACAAATAAACAAACACTTTGACAAACTTTCAATTTGGTATAAATTTTAAGCTGTTAATGATCGTGATGCATTCTAAGCTTATCTA
>DATJDT010000123.1:0-3407 GCA_035497275.1 Pedobacter sp. | reverse complement strand
AGCTTCCTGACCATAGATTTGCTGAATTTTTCCATTCGTTGTCTTTACCTGTAAATAATGTTGATAGCGCTCGTCGGGACTGGTATTTAAAGAAATTTTAATGCCTTTGTTGTTCTTTTGCGATTCGCCACCTTTAAGTTCTTTTAATGGATTGGTTGATTCCTCGAAATTTCCATTGGGTATCACTGTTTTTTCCCATTCGTTTGGTTGGACCTCTATTTCCAATGCAAAATTATCATAACAGAAATCACCATTGCCTTTGATGTTTACGTATAGCCAAATTTGTTGAGCGCTTAAGTCAATTACGCCAGTGGCTTTGTAACTATGCCAGTTTGTATCTATCGTTTTAGCCAAAATATCCTGACGCGTTTTTAGGATAAAATCCCAGTCGCTTTTACCAGCTTGCAATACAAAAAGACTAGCGGCGCCTGTCGAATCCGAAGGAATACTTTTAATATCTACACTTGCCCTATAATTCTTTCCGATATACTTTTTTACAGAAATTGCGTTCACTAAAGAAAGATCATTTGTGGTTCTAGTTTGGGAAATAGCAATTGTGCTATAAAATAGGAGGCAGGTGACAAGCAGTATCTTCATATTGTTTGGTTTATTCGGCTAAACTAACAAAATGCACTACAATAAGGGCTACTTTTACTCTTTTTAACACAAAATGCCCTACGCCCTGCGCTCCATACCAAACCTCTTTTTAATCTTACCTTTATTCCCTATTTTCGCAGCATGAATTTTATCATTACCGAAACACTGAATGCTATTAAGCAACTTTATAATGAAGAAGTAGCAGAGAGTGTCATCAACATACAAGAAACAAGAAAGGAATTTGAAGGGCAAATTACCCTGGTAGTATTTCCTATTGTTCGTTTTTCGAAAAAATCACCCGAAGAAACTGCCAATGCCATTGGCGAATACCTCTTGCAAAATGTGGAGCAGGTTACTGCTTTTAATGTAGTTAAAGGGTTTTTAAATTTAAGTATAGCCGATTCATATTGGTTAAATCTTTTCAATAACGAGCTCTTACACGATGATTTCTTAACTGTTAAGCCAAATGGCAAAAAAGTAATGGTCGAGTATTCATCACCAAATACCAACAAACCCCTGCATTTGGGCCATGTACGAAATAACTTATTGGGTTATTCGGTTGCCGAGTTGCTTAAGGCTGATGGATTTGAGGTGTTTAAAGTGAATTTGGTTAACGATAGAGGTATTCATATCTGCAAATCAATGTTAGCTTGGGAAAAGTGGGGGAATGGCGAAACTCCTGAAAGTTCTGGCTTAAAAGGCGATCATTTAGTTGGGAAATACTATGTGATCTTCGATAAAGAGTATAAAAAAGAGATTGATACCCTAAAGTCTGCCGGTCAGACCGAAGAAGAAGCCAAAAAGAATGCACCTCTCATTAAAGAAGCCCAACAAATGTTGTTGAAATGGGAAGCTGGGGATGAAGAGGTTATTGCGCTCTGGAAAAAGATGAATGGCTGGGTTTACGAAGGTTTTGAGATTAGCTACAAAAACCTCGGTGTAGATTTTGATAAATATTATTACGAAAGCAATACTTACTTATTAGGTAAGGATACCGTTGATGAAGGATTGGCCAAAGGTGTATTCTTTAAAAAAGAAGATGGCTCTGTTTGGATCGATTTAACTGCCGACGGACTAGACCAAAAATTGGTGCTAAGAGCCGATGGAACTTCAGTTTATATTACGCAAGATTTGGGTACCGCACAAATGAAATATGATGATTTCCATATGGATCAATCCATTTATGTGGTTGGTAACGAGCAGGACTATCATTTTAAGGTATTGTTTTTAATTCTGGAGAAACTAGGTAAAAGTTGGGCCAAGGGATTATACCATTTATCTTATGGGATGGTTGATTTGCCAAGCGGTAAAATGAAGAGTAGAGAGGGAACTGTGGTAGACGCTGATGATTTGGTGGCTGAAATGGTTGAAACTGCTAAGCAAAAAACTGAAGCCTTAGGTAAAATTAATGATTTCTCTGACGCAGAAAAAGCTGGATTATATACCAATATTGGCTTAGGTGCACTTAAATATTTTCTATTAAAAGTAGAACCTAAAAAGCGACTATTATTTGATCCTTCTGAATCGATTGATTTTCAAGGTAACACAGGACCTTTTATCCAATATACCCATGCTAGGATTAAATCTTTGCTGAGTAAGGCGCAGTACCAAGCGGCAAAGAGTATGGAGCATGGCGCTTTAGCGGCTACGGAGTTGGATATGATCATGTTGTTGTCGAAATATCCCACCGAGCTGAGCAATGCAGCTAAGGCTTATAGTCCAGCATTTTTAGCGAATTACTTGTATGAATTGGCGAAGCTTTTCAATAAGTTTTACCACGAAGTACCACCGATCGTTAAAGAAGAAAACGCCAATATTAAGCAACATCGATTAAATATTTGCCGCCTTACGGCTGATGTATTGAAAGCAGGTACCAAGATATTGGGAATTAATGTGCCGGAAAGAATGTAATGGTTAATGGAAATTATTAATCGGTGTTAAATGAGAAATGTTGCTTTAGTCTGGATTTTGGTGCTCTTACAAAGCGCTATTTGCGCCGCCCAACAGCGTGTTATTTTTAAGGAGGATTTTGAAAGTTATGACAATGACTGGAAGCTTGTTAATTCTAAGGAATTCCAAGTTAAGCAGGAAGATGGCAAATTGTTAATAATTAAAACCAATAAAAATAGCGTTCACAATGGTTGTTTATGGTACAACAAAACCATCCCTGATTTTTTTACCGATAAAAATTTCTCCATTAGTTTTGAAGCAAAAAGTATTAGTTCCGAGGCCGATTGGAATTGCTTTGATTTTCAATGGGGTAAAATTCAAGAATATGATGGAGTTAGAATAAAATCTATCTATCAGCTTGATTTTGCCTTTACAAAAGTGCGACTTGCAAAATTTGAGCTAAACAAAGGTTGGAAATACTTTTCGTGGTCTGACGCAGTGTTTGATAATGATCTAATGAGATTTAGTATAAAAAGAGACTCTTTTAATAAATTTGAGATCATACAGCAGGATGGACTGGTAATGGTAAAAGTAAATGACAAACTTGTTTATAAACAACCAATATCACCCCAGGTCGGCGGCGAGATAGGTTTTCAGCAGTGCTTACAAGGTGAATGGCAGCTTGATAATTTGGTTATAAAGCAATAACTCTAATTAATGATCCAAGAATTAATCCTTCTCTGCTTGGCCGCATTCGCTGCTGGTTTTATTGATGCCATTGTAGGAGGCGGTGGATTATTGCAAACGCCAGCAACCTTGCTTATTTTGCCTCATTATCCAGTGGCTCCTACAATGGCATCAATAAAACCAGCAGCGAATGCGGCCAAGCAGAGAAGGATTAATTCTTGGATCATTAATTA
>DATJDT010000122.1:0-2327 GCA_035497275.1 Pedobacter sp. | reverse complement strand
TTTGGCTTTCTATACCTATACTACCTACATGCAAAAATTTTTGGTCAACACCATGCATATGAGCAAAGAGCAATCTACCTTAATGTCGTTTGGCACTTTATTTATTTTTGCATGTTTGCAGCCTGTATTTGGCGCATTATCCGATAAAATTGGTCGTAAACCATTGTTAATAGGTTTTGGCATAGCTGGAACAATTTTCACCGTTCCATTGCTTACGCTATTAAGTCAAACAACTTCACAGCTACAAGCGTTCTTATTGTTAATGCTGGCGTTAATAATTGTGAGTGGTTACACCAGCATTAATGCAATCGTAAAAGCAGAGTTGTTTCCTGCGCAAATAAGAGCATTGGGGGTTGGTTTACCTTATGCGCTCACAGTTGCCATATTTGGGGGAACTGCAGAATATATCGCCCTTTGGCTAAAGGATATGCAACATGAGAACTATTACTATTGGTACATTACCGCCTGTATTTTTACTTCTTTGCTTGTTTATGTTTTAATGAAAGATACTAAAATTGACTCAAAACTTGATGCCGATGAACAATAAACGCCAATTATTACAACTATCTATTCTTGCATTAACACTTGCTTTTATCATACTAACCTATTACATAAGTGTAAATCCAATACCATCATTCGACCTTCAAATCTCGCTCTTCGTTCAAAAATATCATTCGGATGTTTTAGATAAGATTATGTTAGCTATTAGTCTTTTTGGCGAATTACCTTATTCTTTAGTCATGGTATTTATTGTTGCTATGACCTTCCATCGATACCAATACAGGCGAGAATCTTATTTTATCCTATCTATTCTTTCTTCTGGATTATTAATTTTATTGATAAAAAATATCATCGACAGACCAAGACCCACTGAATTCTATGTGCGTTTAGTTGAAATTAATCGCTTTCAGAGCTATCCGAGCGGACACGTACTTTCGTACATCCTATTCTTTGGCTTTATGATTGTTTTGATGCGACAATTGAAAGATTTATCTCCCGCTACAAGAAATATTATTTCTTACATCTCGGTGTTCTTTATGACAACGATTGCCTTCTCACGTGTATACTTAGGCGCTCACTGGTTTAGCGATACATTAGGAGGTTTTATACTAGGACTAATCTGCTTATTAAGCTTGCGCTATTTCTATTTGAAACCCCTCCTAAAAGAACCGGGGAAAAAACAATAAGTTCTCTCCCCGATATCTAAATTAACGCTCTCGTATATAAGACGGCATTTTTTAAGGTTTATTGTACAGCACATGATTTTTTTTATTAAACACAATAATTTTTAATTAACCATTAATTACTAATATTTTTAGCATATATTTGTTTTCCATTAAGAATAATATGTTATATGCAGTTGTAGATATCGAAACCACAGGTGGCTATGCCGCTCATCATGGAATTACTGAAATTGCTATTTTAATCCATGACGGCGAAAAGGTTATTAATCAATATGAAACTTTAATCAATCCACACCAAAGTATTCCAATTTATATACAGGCCTTAACAGGAATAAATGATGAGATGGTATCCGATGCGCCCGATTTCAGAACGGTTGCAGATGAAATATATCATTTACTCCACGACAAAATTTTCGTAGCGCATAATGTAAACTTTGACTATTCATTTATAAAGCATCATTTAGAAGCCTGTGGTTATTCTTTAAATAGCAAAAAACTATGTACGGTAAGGCTAAGCAGAAAATTATTTCCAGGTTTTCCTTCTTATAGCTTAGGGAAACTCTGTTCTTCCCTTGCTATACCTTTAACCAATAGGCACCGCGCCGAAGGGGATGCCAGTGCAACAGCTGTGCTCTTAAAAATGCTTATCGAAAAGGATATTGATGGCTTAATACCCGATACCCTGAAAAAAAGCTCCAAAGAACAAACATTACCTCCAAACTTGCAGAAAGCACAAATCGATAAATTACCCAACACTCCCGGTGTTTACTATTTTAAAGACCATAAAGGAAAGGTTATTTACGTTGGTAAGGCAAAACAAATCAAGAAACGGGTATGCACGCATTTTACTGGACATAGTATTACGCAGCAAAGGCAAAACTTCTTAAAAGACATTCATTCAATCGATTATCAAACCTGTGGTACTGAACTAATGGCATTTATTTTAGAAGCCGCAGAAATAAAAAAACTATGGCCCGAAAATAATAGGGCAATGAAACGCTTTGAACAAAAATATTCGCTTTATCATTTCGAAGATCAAAATGGCTACATCCGTTTAGGAATAGACAAATACAGAAACAACGGAACGGTGCTTTATAGCTTTAACCACTTATTAGATGGGCATCAATTGCTCAGGACAATTGC
>DATJDT010000121.1:0-6164 GCA_035497275.1 Pedobacter sp. | reverse complement strand
CCTTTGCAGCGTCTTTTAAAGCTTTCATAGCCTCTACATTACTTTTTCTACTCTTTATAGTTTGTAAGGTAATTGCCAGTTGCTTATCCAATGCTAATAAATTATAATAAGTATTCGCAATATTTGCAATTAATTGCGTTTGAACAGCCCTTTTTGCAGCATCGCTTTGCAACAATGAAGCATAGGCCGACCGTTTAGCACTGCTTAATTTACCCCAAATATCTGCCTCCCAGCTCGTACTTAATTGCGCTCTATAAGTTTGGGTTTCTAGGTTAATGTTAATTCCGGCAGGAAAATTTAAAGCTGAACGAGATTGTTTAGCATCAGTTACCGATAAATCACCTTGTAAACTTGGTAAAAGTGCAGCTCGACTTTGTTGCATGGCAGCTTCTGCGATTTTAATCCGTTCTATCGCTTGCTTCAAATCTAAATTTTGTTCTAAACCTGTTTCAATTAAGGATTGCAAAACAGGGTCTGCAAATAAATTTTTCCACGACAGATCTGCAATAGTAGTGGTATCTTTAGTTGTTTGATCTCGGTATAAGTGATCAGCATTTGCTGTTGGACCAGTATATTTCTGATTGACACAGGCACCTAAACTTAGCGTTAAAATACCTAGTACAATTAAAGTGTGTTTATTTTTAAAAGTCATAATTTTTAAATTAATGTTCGCGCTCATCAACTACTGGAAATGCTAGTTCAGATTGTTCGGCGTGAACATCTTCCTCAAATGGAGATTTACTGCTTACTTTTTCTTGTAATGTTTGGAAAACAATGAATAATGCAGGAATTACAAAAACTCCAAACAGTGTTCCTATTAACATCCCTCCAACAGCGCCAGTACCGATAGATTTATTACCTGCTGCACCAACCCCACTTGAAAGCATCAATGGTAAAAGGCCTAAAATAAAGGCAAATGAAGTCATCAAAATTGGTCGCAAACGCGCAGTTGCACCTTGGATCGCAGCATCTACAATACTCATTCCTTTACGCCTACGATCTACTGCATATTCTACAATCAAAATGGCATTTTTAGCCAACAATCCCACTAGCATGATCAAGGTAATCTGTGTATAGATGTTATTATCTACACCAAAAATCTTATCGAAAATAAATACACCCGCTAATCCTATTGGAAGTGAAATAAGAACGGCTAACGGTAGGATATAGCTTTCATATTGGGCACAAAGCAAGAAGTAAACAAAGATTACGCAAAGCAAAAAGATAAAAATAGTCTGACTACCGCTACTCATTTCTTCACGCGATAAACCTGAGAACTCATAGCCATAACCAGCGGGTAAATGTAAAGCAGCTTCTTCTTGCACTGCTTTTAAGGCATCTCCCGAACTAAAACCTGGTTTCGGACTACCTGTAACAGCTATTGAAGTATATAAATTGAATCGGGAAATAGCTTGTGGACCATAAACCTTTTCCAACTTGATAAACTCACTGATAGGCGCCATTACACCCTTAGCATTTCGTACATAAATACTGTTTAAGCTTTGTTGGTTAGCACGATACTGTGCATCGGCCTGATACATTACTCTAAATTGCTTACCAAATTTATTAAAGTTTGATGCATACACACCGCCGAAATAACCTTGTAACACACTCAGTACATCTGTAACAGCTAAGCCAGCTTGTTTAATTTTTGCCACATTCACCTCTATTTGATATTGAGGAAAATTGGGATTAAATGAGGTTGAGGCATATTGAATTTCGGGGCGTTTAGCCAGCGCTGCTAGAAATGCATTTCCCACTTCATTAAACTTGTTGATATCGCCTCCAGTTTTATCTTGCAACTGGAATTCGAAACCTCCACTGGTACCAAAACCTTGTATGGTAGGCGGAGCGAAGAAAATAATCTTGGCACCTTTAATACCTGCCGTTTTTGCGAATAACTCTCCTATAATTGCTTTCACATCCCGCTTACGTTCGTTCCATGGTTTTAAACGAGAAATTACCATTCCGTAAGAGCTTCCTGCACCACTGATCATGCTTCGACCTACAATCCTTAATGCACTTTGCACCTCTGGAATATCTCTTACAATTTTATCAATTTGCGTAATAATTACCCTGGTTTCTTCTTGAGAAGTTCCAGCAGGTAAGGATATATCAGACATGATTACGCCTAAGTCTTCGTTCGGAACAAAGCCTTTCGGGGTCGTATTCATAGTCCAAATTAAAATACCAGCAAATGCTAAGATACCTACTCCAGCAATCCATTTTTTACGGGACAGAAACGAAACTGATTTTTTATATCGATTAGTCATTAAATCGAACGAGGTATTAAAGCCCACGTAAAAACGTTGCAGAAAATTCTTTGGTTTCCCATGGTCGTCATCATGTGGTTTTAAAAGCAAGGCACACAATGCCGGACTTAGCGTTAATGCATTAATTGCAGATAAGATAATTGCAATGGCCAACGTTAAACCAAATTGTTTATAAAATACACCAGATGAGCCTTCAATAAAACTTACAGGAATAAATACCGCAGCCATTACCAAGGTAATAGAGATAATTGCACCTGTAATATCCTCCATCGCATCTACAGTAGCCTTTTTAGCGGACTTATAACCATGATCTAGCTTGGCATGGACGGCCTCGACGACTACAATAGCATCATCAACCACAATACCGATGGCCAGAACTAAGGCAAACAAGGTTAATAAGTTAATGGTAAAGCCAAATAAGCTTAGGAAGAAAAACGTACCTATAATAGCTACAGGAACCGAAATTGCAGGGATCAACGTAGAACGGAAATCCTGCAGGAAGATGAATACAACGAGAAACACTAAAATAAATGCTTCAATTAAAGTATGGATTACCTTTTCAATAGACGCATCCAAGAAATCATTCACATTTACCAACGACGTATAGTGAATGCCCTTTGGAAATGACTTTGAGGCTTCTTCTAATGTTTTAATCGAGTTTTCGATTACTTCTTTTGCATTAGATCCTGCTGTTTGATTGATGGCAATACCAATAGATGAGTTTCCATTGTATTTTGAAGTACTTGCATAACTTAATGCGCCCAATTCTATACGAGCTACATCCTTTAAACGCAGTATTTGTCCGTTGGCATCTGCTTTGATAATGATATTACTAAAATCTTCCTCACTCTTAAGCCTACCTGTATATTTTAAGGTATATTGAAATGATTGATCGCCTCGTTCACCAAACTGTCCCGGTGCAGCTTCCACATTTTGTTCTGCCAAAGCAGCGCTTACATCATTTGGAATTAGCCCATAAGTAGCCATTACATCAGGCTTAAGCCAAATCCGCATGCTATAATCCATTTGTCCAAATGAACTAGCATCACCAACACCCGTTATCCTTTTAATTTGTGGAATGATGTTAATGTTAGCATAGTTTTGCAGAAATGTTTGATCATACTCAGGGTTATCACTGTGGATTACGAAAATCAATACATTACTGGCCTGTCTTTTTGCTGTAACCACACCAGAACGTGTAACCTCTGCGGGCAGTAGACTAGTGGCTCTAGCTACCCTATTTTGAACGTTTACAGCGGCCAAATCTGGATTAGTACCTAACTTAAAGTTTACGGTAATAGTAGCTGTACCTTCATTACTGGCACTTGAAGTCATGTAGGTCATATCTTCAACACCGTTAATCTGTTCCTCCAGTGGTATCACTACACTGTTCATCACCACATCGGCATTTGCTCCTTGATAAGATGCCGAAACTTGTACAGTTGGTGGAGCTATTTCAGGATATTGGGAAACAGGTAGCGTGATCAAACCTAATATCCCAAGTATCACTATGATAATTGATATCACAGTTGATAAAACTGGTCTATCTATAAATTTTTTAAACATAAATTTTGACTTACGTTACGTGAGTTTATTTTTTAATTTCAGCGTAAACTGAATCTGTATTTTTTTCTTCTGGTTTAATTTTTGTTCCATCTCTTAGAGATTGGAAGCCTTCCAAAACGACTTTATCACCCGCTTTTAAACCTTTTGTAACCACATAGAATTTTCCCTTTGCATTTGGCATCACTTCTATCAGTGTATTAATCACCTTAGCCGAATCGCCTAAGACATACACAAATTTCTTTCCCTGTAAATCGGTAGTAGACTTTTGGGGGATTAAAATCACTTCCTTTACATGTTGTGGGATACGCACAGAAGCACTTGCTCCATTTTTCAATACGGCTACTGGATTGGGGAAGGTAGCTCTCAAGCTTACCGCACCCGTACTTCTGTTAATCTGACTATTGATCGATTCTATTTTTCCATTCTGGGCGTACACCGATCCATCTGCTAAAACTAAGCCAACTGGAGGTATATTTTTCATTTGCTCACTTAATGTTCTACCTTGATAAATATTAGAAAAATCAAGTAGTTGTTTTTCGTTTAAAGAGAAGTAAGCATAAACTTTACTCGTATTTGATACTGTAGTTAAAGGTTGCGCACTTGTTCCACTCACTAAGCTTCCTGTTTTGAAAGGGATAGCCCCCACAACCCCGTCTACCGGACTAGTAATTCTTGTATAGCCTAAATTCACTCTTGCATTCACTAAAGCTGCTTTAGTTTGAGCTAATGCGGCCTTCTTACTTTGCAAGGTTAGTTGTGCTGCTTCTAATTCATATTTACTAATGATATCTTTTTCAACTAAGGGCTTTGTTTTATTAACCTGAAGTTGCGCAGCATTAACGTCAGCTTCTGCACTACTTATCGCCGCACTCGCTGTTCTAACTTGTTGTTCATACTGGGGAGCATTAATTGTAAATAACAACTGTCCCTTTTTTACCAATGCACCTTCATCAACATAAATTCTTTCAATAAAACCATCTACTTTTGGTCTTATATCAACATTCTCAATCCCCTCAATGGTTGCAGGATAATCGGAATTAAGTGTGGTAGATTGTGAATTAACTGCAAACACCGGATAAGGTTGAGGTGCACTAGCTGCAGCCGCTGCTTGAGCTGCCTTTTCGTCTTTTCCGCCACAAGATGCAAGCATAGCTCCTAAGCATAAAAGGACTGAAAAATGGATAGTTGTCTTCATAATTATATTAGATTTTTGTGTGTTCATTATTTTATTATTGGTAAACCATATCAAAAATGAGTTGCTTACGCTCTTTCATCAGTTTCAGATACTCACTATCATTTACGCTATAAAGCGATTTATTTAAACAAGTAGTAATTAAAGGATAAGCCATTAGCGCAAATAAATTCATTAAAAAATGCCTAGGGTCCATTTTTTTTATCCGCCCAAGTTCCATTTCGGCTTTAATCTCTATTAAAAATTGCTTAATCCTATGTTTCTTTTCGTCAGGGACATTTTTTTCTGTCCGCTTAAATTCAGTAACCACGTACATTTCTCTGTAAGGAAACTTCATTGCCTGATCCATAAAAACATTAATTAATCGTTGAACTTTCTCTTTAAATTCTAGCTTAGCAGAAAAAACTGATTCTAAAACAGCCGACATTTCCGCTCTAGCCTCATCGGCAACCTGCTCAAATAAAATATCCCTTGATCTAAAGTAATAGTTAACAAGAGTTCTATTTACCCCTGCTGCATCAGCAATATCTTGCGTAGTGGCATGTAACCTGCCCTCCGAAAAAAAGATGCGTTTTGCGGTGTCTTTAATTAATTGTTCCGTTCCGGTATCTCTCTGCGCCATTTACTATTATGTTTAACAATTTTGTCAAACAAAAGTAGACATATCACTGAAGATTACCTCAACATATCGAAATTGTAGCTAATTTATGACAGTGGATTGATAAAGACTTATGAAGTTGGCAGTGGCACTAGTGGAGCAAACTTCGTAAGTCTACAACGGCTGTATAAGCTGATAAATATTCCCTCTATTACCAGTCAACAATACTAGTTGACCATTTTTTGCTTTTTGAACTGCATTAAAATTTAGGGTAGAAATATTAATCCAATGCTGACCGCCGTCTATCGAGTAATCTGTACCCGAGCTACCGGTAGCCACCCAAAATTGACCTTTTAGGTGTTCAACAGCAGATCTATAACCTAATACGGGCGACATCGGCCTGGTCCAATTCTTACCTCCATTTGTAGTGAGTAACACATTATTGGTGTTTTCTTTATCCTTCAAATAATTACCTCCAACAACAATACCTGTTTTATTATCAGAAAAACCTATAGAAAATGGGCCAGTGCTACTT
>DATJDT010000120.1:0-3606 GCA_035497275.1 Pedobacter sp. | reverse complement strand
TTCAATTGGCTAGTTAACAACTTAGAAACACTCCATGTTTATCATAAGAATAAGTCTTGCCCTAGCATTGCTGTCGTATTTTACGACAGCATGCTTTGCGCAATCCGGTAATTCGCAACCGATAAACATTGCACAAGGAAGCACGCTCAAGCTTAAAGCTAACTCTCCCACTGCCAGTAGTTACTGGTGGCGAAAAGACGGTATCCAGATTCCTGGTGCCACAGCTAGCTCCTACATCGTAAGCAACACAGGTAAGTATGATGTAATCGTATTCAATGCCGAAGGTTGCCCTTCCGATCCTTCCGAACCAGTTGAGGTAATTGTTGGTCCACCAGTTGTAGCCGCCAGCGCAGATCTGTCTATTACAAAAAAGAATGATAACAAACCTGTTAGCATCAACGATCTATTTGAGTATCAAATTAATGTTAAAAATAATGGACCAAGTACCGCAAACATAGTAGTGGTAAAAGACCCGTTACCCATAAACTTAACTTTTGATCGGATTATTAGTCCTCTACTGGGAACAGCAGACTATAATGCATCGTCGAGGTTAATTACTTGGAACATTCCAAAATTAGACAGCGGCGAAACGGCAGATTTAGCAATTAAAGTAAAAGCCAATAAGTACGGCGTTTACACTAATACAACTACAGTGACAGCAAGTAATCCGCCAGATCCTAATTTAAATAACAACACGGCTACAGATATTAAATATGTCTGGGGAATAACCATTCCAAATGTGTTCACTCCAAATGGTGATGGCAAAAACGACACATTCGAGATTATAGGTTTACCGCTTTACAGCGAGAATGAAATTACAATTGTCAATAGATGGCAAAGTCCGGTATACGAGAAAAAGAGATACCAAAACGATTGGACGGCTAATGGACTGAGCGATGGAACTTATTTTTATATCCTAAAGGTTAAAAACGTTTCCAACGAATGGCAAGAATTTAAAGGTTATGTTACTGTACTTCATTAAAATTTGACAGCATGAAGAAAATTATTTTATCGGGCTTATTCTTTTTAATGTTATTCAACGCATATGGCCAACAAGAAGCCCAATACGGACAGTATGTTTTTAATGGCTTATACATTAATCCAGCCTATGCGGGTTATAAAGATGAAATTTATTTTCAAGCATTTTACCGTGCACAGTGGACGGGGATAAAAGGTGGTCCAAGAAGCTTATCAGTTTCAATAGATGCACCCTTTAGTGATAGTAAACTCGGACTAGGCGCACTGATCAGTACCGATAAAATTGGCGCACAAACTTCTTTAAATGCCATGGGTAATTTAGCCTATCGAATTAAGCTGAACGACGATGGTACCCGAGCGGTATCATTTGGTTTAGGGCTAGGTGTATTGCAAATGGGAATTAATGGCAGCCTACTTACACCAAACGAAATAGGAGATACTCGAATTCCTACAGGAAATCAAACCAACATCGTGCCCGATGCGCGAGCAGGTATTCAATATTCATCAGAAAGATTTTTCATTGGCTTCTCGGCCAATAGCCTAATAGCGCCTTATTTAACAAAGGATAAAAACTTTGACATCTTAAGTATGAAAGCCGAATCGCATTTCTATTTAACCGCAGCTACCATCTATAGACTTAACCAAGACTTGATCTTTAAGCCTTCATTTTTGATTAAGGATGATATGCACGGCCCAACATCTTTAGACCTGAATGCCTTTTTACTGTTCAAGGATAAAATATGGTTAGGCGGACTATATCGCACCTCCGTTAAAATGTATCCAAAAAAGAACCTACAGGCAGATTTATCTAATAAAAGCGCCTTAGGATTTATTGCCGAATTTTTTGTAAAACCCAACTTTAGAGTTGGTTACGGCTATGATTATAGCTTGAGTAAATTAAGTGCATTTGATCATGGCTCGCACGAGCTATCTATCGGTTTTTACCTAAATACGATTAGAAGTCAGAAGAAATTATGTAATTGCTTTTAGTGAAAACAGCAATAACGGCATCTTGAAACAGTTCTTTATTTCGTGTAACTTCATTTGATGTTCCAATTTTCTGCAGTTGCTAATTGTTTTTCGCTAATACCGTATTCGTATTCCGAAAGCGGGTTTAAACTTGTTTTTAATCCAGTTAAATCGCTTTCAGTTTTTATGTTTTCCAATAAGGCACCAAGAAAACTCCGTACTCGTGGTGGATAAGCCAAACCGCACTTTATCAAAAGTTTTGTTTCTGTGGGATTGAGTTCTTTCAGTTTTGTTAAAAGTATTTTGATTGCAGAACCTTTATCCAAGTCAGGGATTTTTTTGAAATCCTTTAATGCGTCCAATAACTCCAACAAGTAAAAATTTTTATCGGTTACGTCCACATAACTTTTTACAGGACTTGCTTTTACGTTGCCGTTTGAAACGGTAATCCGTTTATCCCGACTTGCAATTTTTATGCTCTTTGGAACTTGTGTTGTTAAACCCAAACGGTTGTATAGGGAAGTTCCTGTGATGTAGGCAATACGTTTGCCTTTTTCAAAAAGATAAGGTTTTAAAATTTCTTCTTCGTTGGGTTTTAGTTCGCCAAAAACAGTTTTCTTGGGCTTGTAAAACACACCTGTCGAAACTCTTTTGATAACCCCTTTGGCAATCAGTCGTTCAATGGCTTTGGCTGTCGCAGAAAACTCCTGTGGTTCAATATCCAATTGCTCGTATTTGAACGTAGTTCCGTCAGCCAACGTACTGATTTGTTTCTGTATGTTTTGTGTAACTCCCATTGCTCTGCAAAGGTAGTGAATATTATTTCTATGTCAAGTAAATGAAACATAATACTTGACATTTAGAGAGGAATATCAGGTGTTAGTCAATCAGTTATAAAATCTTTATTTCCCCACAAGAATTACGATTCATTCAGAATCTCCTTTAAATTGCAAAGTGCTATTGCCTTAAGGCTTCCAATTTTTGAAACTGTTTTTTCTATTCCAGCTTTATTAAATTTTATTATTATTCCTGTGTGATATTTACAAGTCACCTTAAAAGAACCGCTAATTCTGTTAGACACCTAATAAGCTGCCTTATAATTCACGCTGATATGATAAGTAGTTACCTCCCCTTCTTTTACTTCAAAAGAACCAATGGAGCCATCGCCCTCGAAAAGACTAGCGAAAAATTTCCCATCCCCTTCTTGGGTAAAAACAGAATACTTCCCAGGTTTTAACTTGCATTGAAAGTAACCATCTTGATTGCTTTTTACTTTTGCCACCAAACTGCGATTGATTTTCGAAAATAAAGGCGCCTCACCTTCGGCATCGCTTAATTTGGTGAGCTCGTGAATATAAACCGTCCTAACCGCAGGCGTTTGATTTTTAGCTGGAGGCCTATCTGGTGAAGGCATCAAATTTCCCTGCAACCAAAGCACTCTGCCAAATACCCCTTGTTTAATGGTGCTTTTTCCATCTTTAATAGTGGTGCAAAAACCCAGCGATAAACTGAGCAACGTAAATAAAAATATTCTCGTATATTTCATCAATATATCTATTTGATTGGTGACCAAGCGCTGCTACTTTTACTTAACTACAACGCTATTTTTTTTAGTGTCGTTTAATTGCTATGCTCAAATTGCGAATAAAGAAACCAATG
>DATJDT010000119.1:0-8969 GCA_035497275.1 Pedobacter sp. | reverse complement strand
CTTATGAGGTAAATGCAGACTTTTTATTAAGATATAATAAAGATCTTTCAAAAGATCTAAAGTTGTCTGCATCGATAGGTGGAAGTCAGTTAAGAAACAGATATAACAAGGCAGAGCTTAGAGCCGACGGATTAAAGGTTCCAGGAATCTATCGCTTAGATAACAATATCAATCCGCTAATCTCGGTGCCCGACACCGCGAGGTACAATATCAATAGTTTTTATGGAACTGCGTCGCTGTCATTTAAAAACTACCTTTATTTAGATGTGACTGGCCGCCAAGATTGGAACAGTACCTTAGCATCGCCTCTTCGTACGGATAACGTTGGGTTCTTCTATCCGTCTGCAAGTTTATCTTTTATAGCTTCAGATTTTTGGAAGATGCCTAGCACGATCAGTTACTTTAAATTACGCGGATCAATTGCACAGGTTGGTAGCGGAGGAACAACGCCTTATCGTACGGCTTATAACTATATATTAGCCGCCAATGGAATTTATCCAGGTGAGGCCATGACTAATCCAACGGTACTTCCCAATGCTAACTTAAAGCCACTTCAAACCACAACGGTCGAAATAGGAGCAGAATTGAAGCTTTTTAAAAACAGGTTGAATTTTGATATTGCAGCCTATACTGGAAATACAAAAAATCAGATCTTAAGCCGATTAATCGACCGTTCTACTGGTTATAATATTGGAATATTTAATGCTGGACGTGTAGATAATAAAGGCTTAGAGGCATCTGTTAATGCTACGGTCTTAAAATCGAAGAGCTTTCAATGGACGGTAAACGGAACATTCACAGCTAATAGAAATACCATCAAAGAATTAGCTGATAGTTCGGTTGTACTACGTACTGGTCCATTGAGCGGTACGGGCGGTCAGATTGTTGCCAATGTAGGTGGGAGTTTAGGTGATTTATATGGTTTTGCACTATTACGCTCTCCAGATGGTCAACTCATCTTTAATTCTAAAACAGGACTTGCCATTACCGACCCAACTAAACTACAATACTTAGGAAACACGATGCCTAGTTTTAGGTTTAGCTTCGGTACTGGTGTAACAGTTGATAAATTTAATGCAAATGTATTATTTGATGCGCAGTTTGGAGCTGTTGGCCAATCTTTAACCTTCTCTAGAATGGCATCTTTAGGTAAGCTCAAGCTTACCTTGCCAGGAAGATATAACGGGATAATCGGAGAGGGTTTGATGATGGATCCAAATGATCCAACGAAAACACTATATCCAAACACTACCGTGGCAACAGATGTAGAAGGTTTCTACGATTCAATGTATGGATCACAAAATGCAGAAGGAAGTGTTTTTAGAACAGATTACCTTAAATTTAGGGAAGCCAATATTAATTACTCGTTTTCACCTAGACTAGTGTCTATGTTAGGATTGAGCAGACTTTCGATTGGAGTGTATGGTCGTAACCTATTTACTTGGTCGCCATGGCCAGCATTCGACCCTGAGTTCGGTACTTTGGCTGGATCTGATATTACGCAAGGATTTGAAACTGGACAGTTGCCTTCAACTAGAACTTACGGAGTACGTTTAGTTGTAGGTATTAATTAAAAATAAATTTATACAGATGAAAAAGTTTAAAAATATAAACAGATATACATTTTTATTGGCAATTGGGGTTACGCTTTCCGCTTGTCAGAAAGATTTCTCTGAGATAAATACAGACCCAATAGGGGTTTCTACTGTTACTGCAGATAAGCTATTGGCCCCTGCGTTAACAAATGTTTTAACTACTAACCTTTTGCGTAATCGAAGCTTCAACAATGAATTGATGCAGGTTACGGTTGATTTGGGTGATGCAGAAGGTAGAGTTTTCAGATACGATATTAGACGTAACGTGTCAGATGCACCTTGGAATGGTTGGTATCTTGAACTGACAAATTTTAAGGATATCAATGCAATTGCCAGTAAACCTGAGACAGTAAACAAATCTTATCAGGGCATCTCCCTTATTGCAGAAGCATGGACTACACAGTTGATAACTGATACCTATGGAGACGTGCCGTTTTCTCAAGCTAATCAAGGTAAATTAGACATATTAGAACCAGTATTTGATAAGCAAAAAGATATTTATTTAGCCTTGTTCAATAAACTTGAAGAAGCAAATACCTTGCTCACGGCAGGTCAAAGTATTGTTCCTGATAGTGATCCTGTTTATGCAGGTGATATCTCTAAATGGCGTAGATTTGGTAATTCGCTATATTTAAGGTTATTACTTCGTGTTGCCCGCAAAGCAGAAGTAAACGCACAGGTAACTGCAAAAATTAAAGAGATGATTGATACCAATCCAACTAAGTATCCAATCATGTTAAATAACACGCACACTGCTAAAATTCTTTGGAATGGGACAAATAGCAGTACTGCTTTATATTCATCACCTTATATGATTAGCGTTCGTGCTGTTGATTTCAGGACCCCAGGAATTTCCCAGTTTTTCATGGATAATCTTTCTACTTGGGCCGATCCAAGAATTAATCAATTGTATGGCAGAAACAATGTAAATAGATGGGGAATCTCACCGGGTCCAGCCGGATATATTGGCGTACCAAGCGGTACACCAATAGGTAATACACCTGTTAAACAATCCTATTTTAATTCAGAAGGACAAACAAATAATCCGCTTACTTTACAAACAGACCCTGCTACAGGCATTATCATGAATGTTGCAGAGGTTGACTTTATTTTAGCTGAAGCAGCCGCTAGAGGCTGGATCGCAGGTACAGGTGAGACTTATTATTATAAAGGTATAGCAGATGCTATCAATTACTGGATTCCAAGCCTGTATCCAAATGGCGATGATGCAGCAGTTAGAAGCTATGCTACTGCGGGCGACTTTGATTGGGATAACACATTTGCGCTAGATAATACTACGCCAGGCTCACAGAGTAAATTGCAACTTATCCATCTGCAAAAATACTACGCCCTGTTTTTGGTAGATTTTCAGCAATGGTTTGAATACCGTAGAACAGGCCATCCATTCTTACCGAAAGGTACAGGATTAGTAAATGGGGGGAAACTACCTGCTAGGTTGTATTATCCAGTGCTCACCCAATCTGCAAATTCAACAAACTATAAAAATGCAGTAGCTGCACAGGGTCCAGATGATATTAACACACTTGTTTGGTGGCAGAAACCTTAAATATTTGATTATGAAAACAACTTTAAAATATTTTCTCGTACTGGCAGCTATTGTTGGTATTTACACAGGGTGTAAGCGAGACGATGACTATTTTGCTAGTAAACCAAGTGGATTTATTTCTAATTTTGATCTTAAAAGACTATTCAAGGAAACAGACCTTTCGTTAAATGCAGATGCTCTTGGAGGAGCAACGATGATTAGAGGTATCGTAATATCAGATTTTAGATCAGGAAACTCTCCAGCAGGGTTATTAGTTATGCAGAATAGTCGGATTTCTGGCGGTGTAGCAATTGACTCTTTGAGAGGAATGTCATTCAATATTGGAGCTGATGCTTCGAAATTTGTTCCAGGCGATTCGATTCATGTCCAGGTAACAGGTGGCGTATTGAAAAGGGTAAATGGAATTTTGCAAATAACTGGTCTATCAAGTTCTGCTGTAACCAAAGTGGCAGCCGACAGGCAAATCAAAACGCAGGCCGTTAGTACAGGTGCAATTTTAACAAATCCAGACCGCTTCGAAAGTACATTAGTTACCATAACAAATGCAGTTTTTGATCCAGAACTTCCAATTGGAACAACCTATGCTGGAGATAAAGGGCTTAACGACGGTTTTGGACTTGCTACTTTACATACAGAAGCTGCCGCCACGTTTGCAAATACAGCGGCATTACCATCAGGCAACTTCAGCGGCATTCCTTTTATTACTGGGACTGGTTCAGCAAAGAAAATTCAGTTTTGGATGCGTACTATAAATGACTTCTTCTTTGTGGAAATGCCAAAGCTTTCTCCTGCAGTTATTTCTGGATATTTGGTTGACCCTAGTGGAGGTGATGGAAATTATGAATACATCCAGTTTTTAGCCTCAAAGGATATCGACTTTGCTGTTACTCCATTTTCTGTGTATACTACAAATAATGCTGGCGCTACAACTTTCCCAATTTTAGGATGGAATACTGGAGCGGCTAGAACCTATAAATTTAATCTTACTTCGGGTAAGGTAAGCAAAGGCGAGTATTTTTATGTTGGTGGTACTGGAAAGACGATCAATGGCTCAGGTTCAACAAGTATGGCTTCTTCTAAATGGATTGCAAGTGTGAACTACACAAATACACCAGGTGCCGATGATGTGGGTGCTGTTACTAGCAACCTGCTAGCCAATAGTGGCAACGTGGCTGGTATCGCGATATTTGAAGGCACAAAAGTTACGCCTAACTCTGTACCATTAGATGTCATCATGTTCGGTGGCGCGGGTGGTAACTTTTATTCAGCTGGTCCACCCGAAGTTGGTTACCGAGTTACTATCACCGATTATTATGGTACGGTAAATCCTGCAACCCGGTTAAGACAGGATTTTTATGGTGCTGGTACGAATACTAGACGTTTATCATTTCCTTCTGCGGCCACCAGCTTTGCGAAACTTGGAGGCGTTTACAATTCTCTAAAAGGTGGATGGGTAACAGGAAGAATTTTGGTTACTGTGCCATTAAAAAGCACATCAGTGCTTACAGAAATTGAAAGCGATGGAACTAAACTATCAAACTAAAAGTAACATATCCGTAAAATTAACCTAGAGATGAATAGAAAGTCATTTTTAAAGCGCGTTGCCTTAATTTCAGGAAGTGCATTTATTTCGCTCAGAACAAATGCACTCGATCAACTGCAACGAAGTACAACCTTAACAGGAACAGTAAGCGCTGAAGGAAAGGGAATTGCAAATGCATTAATATCTGACGGCTTTTCGGTGGTGAAAACTGATGGAAGCGGCAGGTATTCTATCAATACCCATGATAAAGCGCAGTTTGTGTTTTTAAGCACCCCTTCAGGTTACGACTTTAAAGTTGATGGAAATATTGCAAGACAATACGAAAATCTTGGTTCGCGAAACGAATATAACTTTACATTAAAGAAACTAAAAAAGAACGACGACAATCATCAATTCATCATATGGGCCGACCCACAGGTAAAAAACAAGAAAGATGTGGCGCAAATGATGGCCACGTCAGTTCCTGATGTGCAGCAGCTTATTAATGAAATGGGGCCAAATACGCTTGTTCATGGTATCTGCGTCGGGGACATAGTATGGGATAATTTACCCTTGTACGAAGATTATAATGTAGCTGTAGCTAAAATGGGTATTCCTTTTTTTCAAGCGCTAGGTAATCATGATATGGATTACCGAATGGGTGGTGATGAGACTTCCGATAAAACATTTAAGCAATATTTTGGACCGACCTACTATTCGTTTAACCGTGGCAAGGCGCACTACATCGTTTTAGATGATGTGCGTTACCTGGGCAAGGAAAGAGAATATGATGGTTATATTTCGGAAGAACAGTTAGCGTGGATGGAAAAGGATTTAGCTTTTGTACCCAAGGATAATTTAGTGATCATTAACCTTCATATTCCTGTTCACAATGCGGTTAAAAACAAAGCGGCTTTTTATAAGCTTTTAGAAACGTTTACCAATGTTCACATCATGTCGGGGCATACACACTATAATAAGAATGTGATCCAGAATGGCATTTTTGAGCATAATCACGGTACGGTTTGTGGCGCATGGTGGACTGGTGAGATTTGTGGCGATGGAACGCCTAGGGGGTATGGCGTTTATGAAGTAAAAGGCACTCAATTAAAATGGTACTATAAGCCAACTGGATTAACAAAAAAGCATCAGGTTAGCATCGATATAGAAACTTTAACCAATCAGAAAAGGATAATTGCCAATGTTTGGAATTACGATCCCGAGTGGAAGGTGGAATGTTTTTTAGATGGAAAGCGTGTTGAAATGGAGAAGCAGATAGGTTTTGACCCAGAAGCTGTTCGATTATACTTGGGTGATAAACTACCAGTGAGCAGGCCTTTTGCCGAGCCAAATAAAACGGACCATCTTTTTATGGTGCATTGTGAGCCAGCTGTTAAGAACGTGAAAGTAGTGGTGACGGATCGATTTGGTGAAAAATACGAAGCTTCAAAATCATAGCAAATGAAAAAATATATGCTAATTGCGTTAACTTTAACCTTAGGTTGTAAAACAGTTAATCAGCAAAATAAAATGGAGGTTAAATTTCCAGATTTTAGTGCCGAGGCGCATCGTGGAGGAAGAGGGTTAATGCCAGAAAATACGATTGTTGCTATGCTCGATGTGATGAAGTATGACAAAGTCACGACGCTTGAGATGGATACTCATATTACTAAAGATCATCAAGTAGTGGTTACGCACGATGATTATTTAAGCCCGGGTTTTATGCTTAGTCCTGAGGGGAAGGAAATACCAAAAGAGGATGCTAAAAAATATGCCATCTATCAAATGGATTATCAATTGCTAAAAACATTCGATATAGGGACGAAGGTAAATGCAGGATTTAAGCAACAAAGAAAAGTTAAAACTTATATTCCCTTGTTGGCCGACTTGATCGACAGTGTGCAGCATGAGATTAAGCAAAAGGGAAAGAAGCAATATTTCTATAACATCGAAACTAAATGCGGCGTAGAGGGCGATGGTATAGTTAACCCTAAACCAGAGCTATTTGTGAAATTATTAATGGATGTAATTGAGCAAAATAAAATTACGCCGTTTGTAGTAATCCAGTCCTTCGATAAAAGAACAATCCAAATCATTCACGATAAGTATCCCGCAGTTAAAACCTCTTTTCTAGTGTCCAATAAAAAAACCTATGAAGAAAATATGGCCGACTTAGGTTATAAACCTTTTATTTTAAGCCCTGAGTGGAAAACCGTTACTGCTGATTTAGTAAAAAAAGCACACGCTGATGGGGTGAAGATTATACCGTGGACAGCCAATACAATTGAAGATATTAATCATTTGAAATCGCTAAAAGTGGATGGGATTATTACCGATTACCCAAATCTCTTTTAGTAAGCATATACCTAAACTAACCAACCAAATATGAGTTTTAGACTTTTTCCGCCGCCAGCGGCCCATAAACCTTTGTTGCCCGCAGAACGAGTTAATTCTAGCTATTGGAAGCTGCGGCTACAAGTTTTTGCAGGAATCTTTTTAGGCTATACCGCTTATTATTTCGTGCGCAAAAACTTTTCATTTGCCATACCAGATTTAATTAAAAATGAAGGTTATACCAAGGCCGAATTAGGCTTTGCTTTCTCAGCACTTTCTATTGCATATGGATTTAGCAAATTTTTAATGGGAAATGTTTCCGATCGAAGCAATGCAAGGATTTTTTTGTCGGCAGGGTTAATATTGTCTTCATTAACGATGGTGTGTATGGGGCTATTCCCTTTTGCTACCTCCTCGATTACGGTTATGTTCGTGTTGTTGTTTATAAATGGATGGTTTCAGGGGATGGGTTGGCCGCCATGCGGAAGGGTAGTGGTGCATTGGTATTCTGTTAGAGAGCGAGGAACAGCCATGTCGATTTGGAATTTGGCGCATAATATTGGAGGTTTCCTGGTGGGCCCATTAACTATTATGGCTATTGAGCTATTTATGGACTGGCATGGGAAATTATATTTCCCCGGAATGGTAGCTATCATTTTTTCTATCATCGCTTATTTATTAGTAAGAGATACTCCTCAATCTTGTGGTTTGCCGCCAATTGAGGCATATAATAATGATTATCCAAAAAGCTATGATGCTAGTCAGGAAAAGGAATTATCGGCTAAAGAAATTTTCTTAAAATATGTATTAAATAATAGAATGCTTTGGTATATCGCTATTGCCAATGCCTTCGTTTATTTAGTTAGAAATGGAATTGTAAATTGGGCTCCTACCTTTTTAGGTGAGGCAAAGGGATATACACAAGTCCAAGCTGCTTGGGCATCCTCATTTTATGAGTTAGCTGCAATACCTGGTACGATACTATGCGGAGTATTAAGCGACAAAGTTTTTAAGGGAAGGAGGGCGCCAGTAACCATTATTTATATGACCTTAACTTTTATTTCAGTTTTAGTGTATTGGAAAAATCCTTTAGGGGGAAGCCAATGGATTCAAAATGGCTCTTTGTGGGCGATTGGGTTTTTAATTTATGGTCCGGTTATGTTAATTGGTGTACAAGCATTAGATCTGGTGCCTAAGAACGCTGCAGGGACAGCCGCAGGTTTAACAGGACTGTTTGGTTACTTTATAGGAGATTTGCTTGCTAATGCCGCGATTGGAGGTCTAGTTGATAAGTATGGTTGGGATGCATGTTTTATTACCATTCTTATTGCTTGTTGCTTGGCGATATTTTTTATCTCATTTACCTGGAACAGAGAGAAACGTAATTTGATTGTTGAGGAATAATTTAATTTTATGAAGAATTTATTTAAAAAGTCGATACTTCTTTTAGGTGTTTTACTAATTGGTTTAATTGGTCATGTTGCGGCGCAAACTGTAAAATGGGATAGCACTTATCGTCCGGGGAAGTATGTAGAATTGGTTGGTAAATTTAAGGCTGAGCCAGTTTTAAAGAACGATTATATTTTTTTAGGAAATAGCATTACGGCAGGAACAGATTGGGCTAAGCTTTTAGATTTACCCCAGGCGAAAAATAGAGGGATTTCTGGAGATATTACCTTTGGTGTTTTGGAACGCTTACAAGAAGTGATTGATCGTAAGCCAGCAAAAGTTTTTATCTTAATTGGCATCAACGACATTTCAAGAAATATCCCCGATGAAGTAATCTTAGCGAACTATAAAAAAATAATAAGCAGGATAAGGGAAGGCTCCAAGCAAACGCAGATTTATTTTTACACGTTGTTGCCGGTAAATAGTTCATTTGAAAAGTTTAAAAACCATTATGGGAAAGACGAGCATATACTTTACCTAAATGATGAAATCAGAAAATTTG
>DATJDT010000118.1:0-2063 GCA_035497275.1 Pedobacter sp. | reverse complement strand
GCTGAGCCATTAGCTAATTTATACCAAAACTTTACCGACTCGGTAATACCTTCTTCATAAGCAGCTTTAGCCGTTGTAGCATTTGCTACTACCCCACCAATTCCTTTATTATATATTTCTGCTTTGATGAAACTAATCTCTGTACCAGTGATGATTAACTGAGGGAAAGTTTTATCATTTACATAATATACATTCAAAGGAGAATAAAGATAGGTACCAGTTGTTGCATAAGTAGTTAATCTGGCCTCAGCATATGGATCAATCCCTGTACCAGTACTAGTTTCGGCTGGTGTATTAGGAGTTGGTGCTTGTGGATAAGGCACCCAATTGCCCGCTCTGTTAGGTTCAAAGAAAATCTTACATCTTAAATCATAAATTCCTGAACCATCAGTTGCATTAGAACTAGACATGGCGCTCCACATGGTAGAACCCATACGTACATAAGAGTTACCTCTGTACCAACCACCTCTATCGTTTACCAAGTTTGTAATTGATGCAGGCGATAAACCTACTATTTCACTTGCTCCTAACAAAGGTTTAGTCATTGCTTCGGCAATGATCGCGTTCGAGGTTGCTGCATCATTTTTTTGAAGCGTTAGCGCATATTTCAATCTCAATGAGTTGGCAAATTTCACCCACTTGGTAATGTCATTACCTAAAAGAGTTTCACTTCCCCCTAACGAAACCTGCGAGGGACTTGTAGAAAAATTATCAACTGCCCATTTTAAATCAGCCAATGCAGCTTTGATTACATCTGCTTGTGCATCATATTTGGGACGATAATACTTTGCATCTTCCGTTGCTTTAGCCGCGTCTGTATAAGGCATATCACCATACATTAAGGTAGTAACCAATGTTTTATAAGCCATTAAAGTTTTAGTCATAGCTTTTACATTCGTCATATTGGCTGGTGTTGAACTTGCATCAATAAGCGCAGTAAGCTTTCTTGAATTTGCTAAACTGAAGTAATAATTATTCCAAAATGTACTGGTATAATTATCCATTCGGTAACCGCTGGCTGCATAATTTGCCGCTTGCTGGTTATTTTGATAAATCCATGAGGTTAATAAGGTACCCGTTCCATCTGGATTAACCAGACTTGCCGCAATTCCGTTATATAAAGCTGGTATCGTGGCCTCGTATACTTTAGAATCCCATGATTTATTGATATCCCCAAAATCTTTCTTGCAGGATGTAAAGGACACTGTTGCTATTAATGCACAAGGCATCCATAGTTTAGTCGCTTTCTTTATGTTAAATAATTTCATTTTCTTAATTTTTAGATTTAAAATTTAGCTCTTAGCGTAAACCCAAATGATCTGAAACTTGGGAATGCCGACCATTGTAAGCCTTGTGCATTTCCTGTACCGTTGATAGCTTCAGGGTTAAGATGATCAGGTAATGATGAATAAAGATAACCAAGGTTTCTTCCCACTGCTGATATAGATAAGCCGTGGAATATTTTTGATTTAGCTAAAATGCTTTCTGGCACATCATACGTCAGCGCAACCTCTCTAAATTTAACCCAAGTATTTTCAAAAACTGATAAGCTTCTAGGGCGGTTAAAGTGAGACCATCCGGCGTACTGATTTGCATACTTATACATGTAGTTTACAACCCTATCATTTGGCTTATTATCATCAACATTATATCCTTCTAATATTACACCATGATTTGCTTTAGTCCCATCAGGGTAAGTATAAGGCAATCCACCTCCATTTCTTTCTAATAATGTTTCTGGAAGTATACCATTACCCATGGCAGTAGCATGATCCACAGAATAAATATCACCACCTACTTTAAAGTCAATTAAGCCATATAAAGAGAATCTTTTATATTTTAAGGTATTTCCGAAACCACCAGTAAATTTAGGCGCAGCATTTCCTATTACAACTTGTTCGTTTGTAATTAAATACTCTGTTCCTACAATATTTCCGGCTCCGTCTTTTAAATTCTTAACTTGCTTACGGCCTTGTGCATCACGTAAAAAATCTGTTCCGTAAATAGCACCATATTTCTGGCCAGGTGCAACTTTCATCACAGCTCCTAAAGTTCCAAATACC
>DATJDT010000117.1:0-3370 GCA_035497275.1 Pedobacter sp. | reverse complement strand
TCGCATAGGCCGATTTTTTGCCATTTGCCAAAACATCCATTAACCAGGTATTAGCAGGATGAAAGGCCATGTGGTTTGGCACAATATCCTGTAGCCACCCCATACCTAGTTTTTTCAATCGAACACTTATATTGAGCAGTTGTTCTTCCGTTCCAATTTCTGGATTAATCTGCGTCGGATCTACTCCATCATAGCCATGTTTACTATCTGGTACCGCTTTAAAAATAGGAGAAGCATAAATAGTTTGCACGCCTAATTTGTGGAGATAGGGAATAATTTTCTCGAAATCAGTAAAATTAAATCCCTTATGGAATTGAATACGATATGTTGAGTTAGGATGCTGCATATTTACTCATCGACTATCTTTTTAAAAACCATCACAATTTTACCTCTCAAATGGATAGAAGCAGCTGCTTCTATTATTGCATTATCATGCTTGAGAAAACCACATGCAGTATCCAGTATTTTTATCCATTTCAAACCATACATTTTGCTTGGAAATTGATAATCAACCGGATCATAATTCGCGTTAAATACAATTAAAAAATCATCATCCTCGATATTTTCCCCCTTTGGATTTCTACTTCTGATACTTTTACCATTCATAAAAACCGCCATTGAGCCGTATACTTGATGCCAGGCATCTGGTGATAATTCTTCTCCATAGTTATTAAACCAAACCATATCCGCGAGCCCTTCGCCATTATCGCCAGCTCTGAACCATCTACTCCGGCCAAACGTATGGTGCTTAGTTCTGAATTGAATAAGTTGCGTGGTAAAATTGTGTAAATCTGCATCTTTGGCCGACCAATTAAGCCAACTTAATTCATTATCTTGACAATACGCATTGTTATTACCGTAATGAGTTCGCCCAAGCTCATCACCAGCTTGTAACATAGGTATTCCTTGTGAAAGAAATAAGGTAGTGAGATAATTTCGCTTTTGAAGTCGTCTAAGTACATTCACATGCTCATCTTCAGTTTCTCCTTCATGCCCACAATTCCATGATTTATTGTCATCGGCTCCATCCGTATTATCATCTTTATTAAGTTCGTTGTGCTTCTCATTATAAGTTACCAAATCATGCAGTGTAAAGCCATCATGTGCGGTAACAAAATTTACACTTGCGGTAGGTCTTCTAAAAGCTTCTAAGTAAAGATCTGGGCTCCCCATAAAATTAGCAATGAAATCCTTGAGCACAACTGGCCTTCCTGCCCAAAAATCGCGTATAAAATCGCGGTAACGCCCATTCCATTCTGTCCAACCAATTGGAAATTTACCAACCATATATCCATCATGTCCCAAATCCCAAGGCTCGGCTATTAGCTTTACCTGCGAAATAATTGGATCTTGATAAATGATATCAAAAAAAGCATGCAGCCTATTTACCGCATTCAATTCTCTTGCAAGCGTTGCTGCCAAATCGAAACGAAATCCATCTACATGCATTTCTTGCACCCAATACCGTAAGCTATCCATAATGAATTGTAGCACATAGGGCTTTGTTGTATTTAAGGTATTTCCAGTTCCGGTAAAATCTGTATAATAGCGCTTATTCTTTTCTAGGCGATAATAAATTGCATTATCGATACCTTTAAATGATAAGGTTGGGCCCATTTCATTTCCCTCTGCAGTATGATTATAAACTACATCTAATATCACTTCTATGCCTTCCTTATGTAGTGCTTTAACCATGTCTTTAAACTCGGTTACTTGCTCTCCCATTATACCAGTAGATGAATATTGGGCATGTGGTGCAAAAAAACCGATGGTATTATAGCCCCAATAATTGCACAATTGTTTCTCCTCTAGGTGATGATCGCTAATGAATTGATGAATTGGTAGCAACTCAACAGCAGTAATTCCCAGTTTTTTTAAATAGCCGATTGTTTCTGGATGTGCCAGGCCAGCGTACTTACCTCGAATAGGTTCTGGAATATTTAAATTACCTTGCGTAAACCCTTTTAAATGTGTTTCGTAAATAATGGTTTGATGATAGCTCAATTGTGGTGCTTGATCATCTTCCCAATCATAGCTAGGATCTATCACCACACATTTTGGAATATAGGGGGCACTATCTGATTCGTTGAAGTTAAGATCTAATTCATTTTGATGGAAGTGATAGCCAAATAATGCTTCATTCCAAATTACATCTCCCGCAATAGCTTTTGCATATGGATCAATCAATAATTTATGATGGTTGTATCGATAACCATTTTCGGGCTCAAATGGCCCTAATACTCTATAGCCATAAAGCTGCCCCGGTTTTATCCCCGGCAAATAGGCATGCCAAATATGATGCGAGCATTCTAAAAACGTAATACGATCGGTTTCAATTTGCGCTGCATTATAAAGGCATAAATTAACCTCGCGCGCATTTTCTGCATAAAGTGCAAAATTTACGCCGTTGCCATCAAATGTTGCCCCTAACGGGAAGGGCTTACCGGGATAGTGTCGTATACTCATCGCTAACACATTCTTGGTTGAAGCTCTTAACTTTTTCCCTTATATCGTCAACGATAGATTTTCCGGTAAATTCATCTTTCTTAGTTAAATATTTGATAGTAGCATACACCGCTGCTCCAATCAATGCTGATCTTAAAAATCCCATAGTCTTGTTGTTTTCTGTTCAACACTTTTAAATAATAAAAGTTTTAGGGATTATTTTTTTGCAAGCAAAATTTCCACATTCCTAACCATTTCGTTAAGGTCAAATGGCTTAGCAATAAAAGCATCAAAGCTATAATCGCCCAATGACATCATCACTTTTGGATAAGCAGAATATATGATAACGGGAATTTTAGCATACTTCTTATTTTTCTTGAGCTGATTACAGAGGTCACCTCCGTTAATAAAGGGAAGTAGGTAATCTAATACAATTAAATCTGGATTTTCTTCCGCAACGAGCCTTTCTATATCTTCAGTTCCTTCAGAAACTATTACATCGTAGCCCATGGGGATTAACAGCTCTTGCAGCACATCGCAGATGCTAAGGTCATCATCAACAATTAAGATTCGTTGGGGTTTTAGCATATTTTAGCATGAACCCAAACTTACCAAGTAATATTACATAAACAGGGGTATTTATACTGGTTTTAACGTGGTAAAATACCTATACCTTAATGAGCTCATACACTACTATGCTCCAAGGAAGCACACTTAATTCAACATTTGCTACTGTTTGTGATGGATAGCTTTGTTCAAGTGTAGAATCAAGCACTTTTACAAATTGGCTTCCTTCCGGAAAAGTATAATAACCAAGTTCATTTCCTAAATTAAAAATACAATAAAGCTGCGCCAATCCTGTATCCGATGTGCGGATTAACGAAAGTATATTAGACCCCTGTATGTTGGCCATTATTCCATTTTT